>DASRSF010000023.1:0-34963 GCA_035656615.1 Vulcanimicrobiaceae bacterium
AGCTCGGGCCAGTGTCTGGTTCCACTCCATCGTTTGATTGAAATCCTTTGGCAACACGACGTTATTGGTCGTTTCCCAATAGCTTCTGGCACCATCCGTAACAATGGGCGTTATTCCCCAAAATATGTGCCAATGAGATAACGCCTCAGCATAAATTTCCAGCAGGCGCAAATCAAATACAGGTTGAGTGAAAAATCCGTCGGCGCCCGCATCAGCCTTACGGCGTACGTACTCCATTTCACCTCGTAGGCTTTGGCGGTAAGGGTCAACGGCCCCGAAGACCTTAATATCCGTAAATTCACGCTTTAGCCAGCGAATCAGATCGATGCTTCCAGTTGGATAACTAAGATGCTTCAAATCGTGCGGAGCATCGCCCCCGACGACGAGGACTTCACGCAAGCCAAGAGTTCTTACCTCGTTTAAGATGTCCGATTTCTCTGTAAGTGGTATGTCCATCGCACGTAAGTGAGGGATGGCCCGTGAAAAAATGCCACGCACGGCGCTGCATGCGTGCCAACTACGCACGGGGAGCCTCAACACATCGGGCACGTTAACCATCGTAATGCGAGGAAATTTGTCCTTAACCAGTCGCGCGTCGGCCTGAAGCTGCGCCACACTTCGCGGCACGAGCTCAAGAGAGATATCTGTAAGTGGAGTCGCTCTGTTATCTTTCTCCACGATATTTGCCTGTTTTATCAGGACATCCGTCTGAGATTGGCGCAGACGTAGCAAGACCAAACAACATGCGCAAGCGGTATCACACTACATCAGATTCTATCATCGATGTCTTGGACCTCGACGCTTCCGGCCGCAAGGCGCTGACGCGAGCAATATGCCCAAGCGCGTGGCCGAGGCGCTTGTGGCATCGATTAAGCCGTACCTGCGACGTGGTTCAACAAACGAAGCGAAAGCAACTAGCGCACTTGCCCGCAGGATCCAATTACATTGCCAACCGCAATCGTTCTTTGATGAGCTCGTCAAGCGGCGAAACGAAAGCATTGCAGCGAAGAAAAAGGCTGGGTCAACAAGCCGTCAACAAAAACTAAGCAAAAAAGAAAAACGCGCGTATAAAGTAAAGCGTTTTTAAATGGGATGACCGGGACTCGAACCCGGACGCTCTTTCGAGCAGCAAATTTTCGCACCACTATGGTTTTCACCACCGGCAAAAGCCGTTTGTGGTCCGGACTGTGCCTTAGCCTTATGACTGGGTCACGTAGGCTGCGCCCGTCCAGTCTCTACACCGTTAACCCGGCGGGCCGGGTTACTTGGCTCGGCGTCGGCATGTCGCAAGCGACGAAGCGTTCGCCGAGTTTGAGCGCATCCCGCATGCCGTTTCCGCGCATGCGGCTCCAAACTAAAGTCTGCTGTGTCTACCTATTCCACCATCATCCCAGGCGATTCTGGCCCTCTGTTTGCCCGAAAGGCCCTGGATTACTGCCGATTTTGGCTCACAGCGGGTATACAGAATTGCCATGCTCGACCCACTACATCAATCCGAAACCGAGCGGCGGCCCGCCGCCGAGCACCGAGTCAGCTTCGGAAACCGCATCCTGGATGCCCTAGGCCGCAGCGAACTCGAGGCGCTCACGCCCTCGCTTAAACGGGTTTTTCTGCAACGCGAACAGGTCGTCGTGCGGCCCGGCGATCCGATTACGTCTCTGCATTTTCCGATTGACACGTTTGCTTGGTCGTGGGATGAAACGACGGGCGCCGATCGCCCCACCTCCGTCCTTACGACCGGGCACCGCGGCGTCGTCGAGTGGAATCAAGTCCTGGAAGCGGACCGTGGACAAACCTGCTGCACCATTATCTCGCCGGGTTCGGCATGGCGCATGCCGATCGACGTATTCGAACAACTCCATCCCCATACGAACTCGCCGCTGCGCCGTCTGCTTCTTCGTTATGCCAACGCATGTATTCTGAACGCCGCGGCGCGCCTAGCGTGCAATTCCGAGCATAACATCGATCAGCGCCTGGCACGTTGGATCCTTTGGGTCTCCGACGAATGCAATCGCGCGGAATTTTCGATTACGCATCAACAGATTGCCGAGGTCGCGGCCATTCGCAGGCCCTCGGTTTCGCTCGCACTCTCCCAATTCCAACGCGAAGGGCTCGTACGATCGCAGCACGGACGGCTGCGCGTTCTGGAACGCGCGCAGTTGGAGCGCATGGTATGCCGCTGCTACTGGCAGATCCGGCAGAACAGCGAACGCGTATTCCGAAAAGAAGACGGCGCCTGATTCGGGCGCCGTCTCCTTCTACTCGTACTATACGTATTTAGCCCAGCGTACCGCCCCCATCGGAGCCGTTGCTTGCGCCGCCTATGTCGCCGATCTGTTCGCGTACCGCGTTTGTTGCGGCCTGGCGGCCCGCGTCGATCGTTTCTTTGATGACTTCGCCGCCTCGGCGTACAACTTCGTTGCCTGCCTCGCGAACACGGCCTTTCATGTCGTCCGCGATTGGTCCGATTCGTTCGGATTCAAAGCGGGTCACCGGCAGCACAAGGCCGATGAGAAAGCCCACAGCCAAACCGCCGATCAGCATTCCGATCGGGTTTTCCATGAGATTGGTATTTCCGATGTTCTCGCGCACGGTGCTTCCAACGTCTTGCATCGAGCTCTGCAGGTTGTCGCGAGCGCTGCTCAAACGGTCGCGTGCATTTTGCATCGTTCCGCTAACGGTTTCCTTTGCGTCATCCATTTTGCCGCGAACCGCCTCTTTCGTGCGCTCAACCACATTGGCATTTTCAGCGACCGAACGAACGTCCTGAGCGACGCGTTCGCGCGCATTTTCTACTTCGCGGATTTGATCCCGGTCTTGATCCATTCTAGGTCCTCCTTAACGCTACGCGTCGTCTGGTCAAATTCAATCGGAAGTGTGGCTTTGAGTTTTGCAGCGGCCGCTGCAATGAGTGAGCCAGCCACCAGGCCCCAAGCTACGGTTACCACGAGTGCCGCAAGCCAAGGCGCGATTGCAAGCGAGAGCACCATAATGAGCATCGCCGTAAAGGCACCCAAGAAGGCCAAGCCCATAACGGCGCCGGCTGCGACCCATACGCCGGCTAAGGCGACCCCGCGTAGCTGTTGCGAGGCCTCTTTTTTGAATAACTCCAGCTCGGCTCGAAAGAGATCGCTGAGATCCTTACCGAGGCGCTGAAGCGACTCGACCATCGATTCCCGGTCGTTCACGAACGGTGTCCCTCGGATCCGTTCGTCGCATAAGGCTGCGCGTACTCATCGCGATAGTCGCCGCCGGTATTCCAAGTGCCCTCGCCGGCCGTTCGAATCGTGCGCGCGAGTGCCAATCCGCCCACAAAACCTACGCCGGTCAGCAACCAGGTGCGCTGCCGCGCAAAATCTTGTGCGTCGGACCATAAGCGCGTGCCGTCGCTGGAGCGAATGTATCTGGCAACCTGTACGCCGCGCTGAGAAAGCGTCTGTATCATATCGGCGGCCGCCGGTTCACCGCGCTGGCGCAGGATGTCGCTGATTTCACGCGCCAAGTTTGTATAGTGCTCCAGCCGATCGGCCAGCATTCCCGTGCCCCGGTTCACGGCTTGTCCGATAAATGACTGCGAGCGTTTCATGAGGTCTTCGCCGGTCTGTCCCAAGCTTATCGCCATATCGATCCTTTCACGTCGTAGTTCCGGTGCACTTCATACCCATGCGGCACGGTGGACGATCGTACAGGCAAGCCCTATCTCGCCGGCGTTCAAGTCAGGCGGTTTGCAATAGTGCGCGGGACATGCGCGTTGCGCAAATCCGATCGCGTTGTCCCGCAGCGCGCTCACCGGTAAACGTAATGCACCTGCCCTGAGATGCATGCGCGAACGCTGCCGGAATCCGGCAAACACGCGAACCAACGTTTCGAAGGCTTAACAGAAGCGGGCGGAACTTTGGTGTCCGGCATGCAAACATGAACTCAATTGCAGCCGTTATCTTATTTAGATGATGGTGCGCATGCGTGCGCGCGGGGCGGATAAGCCGATGAGAGATATCAAAGGGCTGTATACGAATCCCGTCTACCGGGGCGATTTTCCGGATCCCTCGGTCATTCGGGTCGGCGAGAACGACTTTTGGGCCACGACGACGTCGACGGACTGGGCTCCCCAATTTCCGCTTCTGCATTCACGCGACTTGGTGAACTGGACGCATGCAAGCGCAGTGTTCGGCAACCGGCCGGAATGGTCGGCCGGCAATTTTTGGGCACCCGAACTTTCATATTACCGCGGCCGGTTTTACGTGTACTATGTGGCACGTCACCGGGACGGACCCTTGACGATCGGCGTCGCAACCGCCGAAAAGGCTGAAGGCCCGTATACCGATCACGGCCCCATGATAGGACAAGCCGCGGGCTCGATCGACCCGACTGCCGTTACCGGTGAAGACGACCGCCGGTATCTCATTTGGAAAGAAGACGGGAACAGCCAAGGACTGCCGACCACCATCTGGATCCAGCCGCTCAGCGAAGACGGTCTGCGTCTGGTCGAGAGCGCGCGTCCGATTCTTTCAAACGACGCCGCGTGGGAAGGGGGCGTGGTCGAAGCGCCCAGCATCATGCGCCGCGACGGCTATTTCTATCTGTTTTATTCGGGTAACGCATGCTGCGGCCGCAATTGTAAGTATGCCGTCGGCGTAGCCCGCGCGGCGTCGGTCCTCGGACCCTGGGAAAAATACAGCGGCAATCCGATCCTCAAAGGCAATGGCGATTGGCGGTGCCCCGGACACGGCAGCGTCGTCGATACGGCGCAAGGCCAGACGTATTATCTGTATCACGCATACGCAAAACGCGATTCGATCTTCGTCGGCCGGCAAACTTTACTTGATAAGGTCACGTGGCGTGACGATGGATGGCCGCAAATCAACGAGGGCAAAGGACCAAGTTCCCTTGCCTCGGCGCCGCTGCGCAAGCAACGCGTGCATCGCAAGCCCGCCTACTTCAATCCGTTCATCGTACACAAGCTCATCGGAGACTGGCAGTGGCCGCAGGGCCACCCGCCACAAGTGCGGTTTCCGCGCGGCTTGAATCGCGGGCTCATTCTCGGTAGCGCGGCCACCTCGAGAGAGGGGGATGCGCTGGGAGGGGTTCTGGCGCGATGTACGCACTACGGCGACTACACCGCCGAAACGGCCGTGGACATCGCGGGCCTGCAGCCGGGCGTTGAAGCCGGGCTGTGCGCATACGGCGATGCGAAAAATTCAGTTGGAATAAGCTATCTGGACGGAATGGTACGCGTCTGGCAACGCACGCGGGGCGAACACCGTCTTTTGGCTCAGGAACGAGTCGGTGCGGTTCGCACGCTGCGTCTGCGCATGAGCGCGCGGCGCGGTTATCAGTTCTCCTTCTCGTACAACACATCCGGAACGCACTGGACTGAACTTCGCCGAGCTCCACTGCGCGCTGCGCATCTCCCGCCTTGGGATCGCGGCATCCGAATTGCGCTTACCGTAGGAGGCTGTGTACTCGCGCAAGCGCGTTTCAAATGGCTTCGAATCATCGCGAATCAAGCCGAACAGCATAGCCGCGTCGCATAACGCCAAGCAGCCGGTAGCATTCATCGTTAGTAGTAATAGTATTCCGGGTATGATGCACACGCTTTGCACACACTGCTTTCTTTCTCGCACCTTCGATGGAATTTCGTCTACCAACGGCCGCAGCACGTACTGAGCCGCATCGCGGCTCACGGGCCGGTTCTTTTCTTAGAAGAACCGGTCTTTGTATCGCATAATACCGTAGAGCTGCAAGCGGAACACGGCGCGCCCAACGTCACGGTGCTGCGACCGGTGCTCCCGGAACGCACCAGCGACCCGAACGCCGCCGTGCGCGGGCTGCTGGACGAGTATCTTGTAAGGACGCAAACCAATCCGGATACGCTGTGGTACTACACGCCCATGGCGTTGGATTTCACACGCGACCTTACGGGGCTTCGCGTGTACGACTGCATGGATGAACTTTCGGCCTTTGCCAATGCGCCGGCCAAACTTCGTGAGCTGGAGTCCGAACTGTTCTCGGTCGCGGACGTGGTGTTCACCGGAGGCCGCAGCCTGTATTACAGCAAGCGCAAGCAGCACGGGAACGTGCATTGCTTTCCCAGCGCCGTTGAGGCCTCGCATTTCGCGCCTGCGGGCAGAGGCGAACCCGCGGAGCTGCGAAGCTTGCGCCGGCCGCGCATCGGATTTTACGGAGTACTGGACGAGCGGCTCGACATTGCGTTCGTAAGCGAACTTGCGCAGCACTTGCACGACTGGGAAATCGTCATGGTCGGGCCCGTCGTGAAGATTGAGCGCGAACGTCTGCCGATCCGGAACAACATTCATTATGTCGGCATGAAGGCGTATGAAGATCTCCCGGCGTTGCTGGAACATTGGGATATCGCATTCTTGCCGTTTGCACGCAATGACGCGACACGCTTCATAAGCCCGACCAAAACGCTGGAGTACCTGGCGGCGAACAAGCCCGTTATCTCGACGCCGATTGCCGACGTCGTCGATCCTTACGGTAAGCAAGGGCTGGTACATATTGCCTCGAGCGGACGCGATGCGGCAGATGCGGCTCGCATGTTGTACGGCCGGGGCAGGGATGTGGCGTGGCAGCGCATGGCGCAGGCCTGTGTCGCGCAAAGTTCATGGGACAACGTCGTGCGCGGCATGATGACGGAAATGAAGCGCGCAGGCGAAGCTCGCCTGGAGACTGCCGTATGAGAAGATCGCGCTACGACCTCGTTATTGCTGGTGCAGGGTTCGCGGGCAGCGTACTGGCCGAACGCTTTGCACACGACGCGGACAAACGCGTTTTGCTGATCGACCGGCGGCCGCACGTCGGTGGGAACGCGTACGACCGGCCCAATCAGGACGGCATTCTGATCCACCAATACGGGCCGCACATTTTCCATACCAACTCGGCGGAGGTCTTCGCGTACCTCTCTCGCTTTACGAAGTGGCGGCCGTACGAACATCGCGTGCTGGCACACGTGCGCGGTCAGCTCTTGCCGATGCCGATCAATTTGGACACCGTCAATCAGCTCTACGGTTTGCAGCTGCGCAGTGAAGATTTGGAAGGCTTTTTTGCCGAGCGCGCCGAGCCCGTTCAAAGCGTACGGACTTCTGAAGACGTTGTGGTTTCAAAAATCGGGCGCGAATTGTACGAACTCTTTTTCAAAAATTACACGCGCAAGCAGTGGGGACTGGATCCCTCGCAGCTCGACGCGTCGGTGACGGCGCGGATACCAATCCGGTACGATCGAGATGACCGGTACTTCTCCGACCGGTACCAAGCCATGCCGCTGCACGGATACACGCGCATGTTCGAGAACATGCTGGACCACCCCAATATCGAGATCGCGCTCGGGGTGGATTACCGCGACGTGCGTGATGCCGTTTGGGCCGATCTCACGGTGTTCACCGGACCAATCGACGAGTTCTTCGATTACAAGTTCGGGCGGCTGCCGTACCGCTCGCTGCAATTCGATCACCAGACGTTTGATACGCCGCAATACCAGCCGGTGGCGGTCGTGAACTATCCCAACGACCAGTCCTACACCCGGGTCACGGAATACAAGCATCTTACCGGACAGCGTCACTCCAAAACCAGCGTGACGTTCGAGTATTCGCGCTCCGAAGGCGACCCGTACTATCCGATACCTCGACCCGAAAACGCCGCCGTCTACGCCCGTTACAAGGCTGAAGCAGACCGCTTAACGGAAGTGCAGTTCGTTGGCCGTCTGGCGACCTACAAGTATTACAATATGGACCAAGTCGTCGCACAAGCGCTGACGACGTACGCAAAGATCAAGGGTGCATCCGCGTGGACCGAAGTGGCCTAGAACTGTGGGGCGGCCTGGAGTGCACCGTCGCCCGAATCGGTGACTCGTACTGCGATCAGACCGTGCGAACCGGTCACCACGAACGCCTCGAAGACATCGATAGAGTCGCTTCCCTCGGAATTACGAAGCTGCGCTATCCCGTTCTTTGGGAGCGTATCGCACCCCAGGGTCTGAAGCGGGCGAACTGGTCATGGACCGATGAACGTTTGCACCGGCTCAAGGATTGCGGCATCGAACCGATCGCGACGCTCCTGCATCATGGCAGCGGGCCCTGGTACACAAATTTACTCGACGAGGAATTCCCGGAGAAACTCGCCGAGTTCGCCGGCGCGGTTGCACGGCGATACCCGTGGCTGCGGCGCTTTACGCCGGTGAACGAGCCTTTGACCACGGCGCGATTCAGCGCTCTGTACGGCCTATGGTATCCGCATTGCCGCAGCGATCGCGATTTTGTCCGTGCGCTGTTCAACCAAATACGAGGCATTGCCGCGGCAATGCGCGCGATTCGCGAAGTCATCCCCGATGCGCAGCTCGTCCAGACCGAAGATCTCGGCAAAACATACGGTACGCCGATGCTGGAACAGCAGGTTCGTTTTGACAATGACCGTCGCTGGGCGACGTACGACATACTCTACGGACAGGTGCGGTTGGATGCACCCTTCATGCAGTTCGTTCAGAATCTCGGCTTTTCGCTTGATGCGCCCACCCTGGCAGCGATGCAGTGCGAACCGGAGATCGCCGGAGTTAATTATTATGTAACCGGTGAACGCTTTTTGGACGACCGCTTGCACCTGTATCCGCGCGCATGCGCCGGCGGAAATGAGCGTCAGGCATACGTCGACGTCGAAGCGGTTCGCGTTCCCGAAGGCACTGCGGGTCTCATGCCGCTGGCGCTGGAGTGTTGGGAGCGCTACCGCCGGCCGTTAGCCGTTACCGAGGCGCACATCGCGTGCACGCAGGAAGAGCAAGTGCGCTGGCTGGACGAGTTGCACACCGACTGCATCCGTTTGCGCGCAGCGGGCGCGCACGTACGCGCATTCACCGTTTGGGCGCTTTTCGGCGCGTATGACTGGAATTCGTGCCTCACCAACCGGACGGAATATTATGAAAACGGCGTCTTTGACGTACGCACAAACCCGCCGTCTGAAACCGCACTCGCGGAATGGACGCGGGCGGCTGCGCGCGGTGAGCGTTTATTTCACCGTTCGTTACGAACGGCGGGCTGGTGGCGGCGTCCGGAACGCGTGCTTTACAGCGACGAGCCGGCCACGGGCCTTACCGCGTAATGGTCACGCGATTGGCGTGTTCTGGTCGTAAAGCAGCTTCCAGCTGCCGTCTTCGTCAGCGAATATGAATAGCAGCAGAAACTCGCGCGTGCGATCGCTTTCCGTATAGCGAACGCGCGTGAGCGCCAATCCGGTACCGGCTTCTTCGCGCGTCCAAAGAATTTCCGGATCGAAACGCCAGTTCTGCGCCATGAACCATTCGCGGTGCGCGCTGACGACGTTCTCCTTGCCTTCAAGTATTTTACCGTCGCCTCCGACGAAACGGACGTCATCCGCCGCCAGCGTGTCCGCAAAGCGATCGATGTCCCGAAGCGATATCGCTTCGAGATGATCGTTCAGCGCTTCGAGCAAACTCGTTGCTTTGATATCGATGGCGGCGCTCCTTATTTCTTTTGGTTGGGCAGTGGACCGCCGCGGTGCTGAACGGCCGGAGGCCGGTTCTGATGCGGAGCCATGTCTGCTCCCGGCTCTACGCCGCGTTCCTCGGCAATGCGCTCGAACGGGCTCTGGTGTTCTTGCTTTTTTGGGGGTTCGGGCTCGTGTTTCATAGGCTGCTTGTTTCCCACATCGGTTGCGTGGGGAAACCGGAATACGTGATTTTTGCCGACCGCGCGGAGGCTGGAAAGCAGCTGGCACGGCGACTTGCGGAACAGGAATATCCGAGTCCGCTCGTTTTGGCATTGCCGCGGGGCGGTGTGCCGGTTGCGCGTGAAGTCGCCCGCACGCTCGGTGCACCGCTTGACGTGTTTACCGTGCGCAAGTTAGGCGCGCCCGGTCGTGAAGAACTCGCCGTGGGCGCCATCAGTTCAGGAGGCGTGAAAGTTCTCAACCGCGATGCGATCGCCGAATTGCATATCAACGAAGCGGTCCTGGCGCAGATCATTGCGCGCGAGCAAGCGGAATTGGAGCGGCGTGAGTCCGTCTACCGGCATGGCCGGCCGCCGGTCGATGTGAGCGGCCATACGGTGCTCCTGATTGATGACGGCTTGGCGACCGGAGCCAGCATGTATGCCGCGATTCTCGCGCTACGGGCAGCCTCTGCCAAGCGCATCGTCGTCGCGGTTCCGGTGGCCCCGGAGGAAACCGTCGCAGAGCTTGGGCAGTATGCGGATGAGGTCGTGTGTCTGAATACGCCGCGACCTTTTCGCGGCGTCGGCGCTTGGTACGCCGACTTCACGCAAATAAGCGACGACGAGGTACGGGAGATGCTGGGTGCATGACGTTGCCGTAACCAGTGAGGACGGGATACTTGGTGGTACGCTTGCCATTCCACCCGGCGCGCACGGCCTGGTTTTATTTGCGCATGGCAGCGGAAGCAGCCGGCACAGTCCCAGAAATCGCGCCGTCGCCGCACAACTAAACGATCGCGGTTTCGCGACGCTGCTGATGGATCTGCTGACGGAAGACGAGGAAGAAACCGACATGCGCACGGCCGCGCTGCGGTTTGACATCGCGCTGCTCGCGCGGCGCGTGAGCGAGGCAAGTGATTGGTGTGCCGCAGACCAACGGCTAACGCAGCTGCCGCTGGGATATTTCGGTGCAAGTACCGGAGCTGCCGCAGCTCTTCTGGCCGCTTCGAGCCGTGACGACGTCCGCGCCGTCGTTTCGCGCGGCGGCCGCCCGGACTTGACGGGGAATGCACTACCCCGCGTTACGGCACCTACGCTGCTGATCGTTGGGGAACGCGATACGGTTGTGATCGATCTGAATCGGCGCGCTGCATCAGAGATGCACGCTCATTGCGAGATTGCGATCGTGCCCGCAGCCGGACATCTCTTTGAAGAAGCCGGAGCATTGGAGCGCGTCGCGGTACTGGCGACGGACTGGTTCGTCCGTTACCTTCCTGTGCCGGGCCGCAACGGATCATGAAAGCGAAGCGTTCACTGATTGCGCCCGGTGAACAAAACGCCACGGTCGAAGTTGACGGTAAACGCGTAACGCTGACGAATCTCGAGAAGGTATTTTGGAAGCAGATCGGATTGACCAAGCGAGATTTACTGGAATACTACGATGGGATTGCGCCGTTTTTGCTTCCGCACGTGCGCGGTCGCGCAATGGTGATGAAGCGGTACCCGAACGGCGCGGACGGCGACTTCTTCTTTATGAAGCGCACGCCCTCACCGCATCCCTCGTGGCTCAAAACCTGCCGCATCGAACACCGGTCCGGGAACATCATCGATTTTCCCATCGCCGATGACCGCGCCTCGCTGCTCTGGATCGTCAACCTCGGCTGCATCGATCTCAACCAGTGGTACGCAACGTGCGATGACGTTAACCGGCCCGACTACGTGCATTTCGATCTCGACCCGGGAAATGCGCCGTTTGACAATGTGCGCGAGACCGCATTGCTCGTGCGGGACGGCTTGGCCGCGTTCGGGATGAAAAGCTATGCCAAGACCTCTGGTTCGAAAGGAATCCACGTGTACGTTCCGATCGTGCGCGGACCGCTGCAAAAACAGGTGTGGTCCTTTGCCAAGACCTTCGCGATCGGCATCGCCAAGCACGAGCCGGGACTGATGACGGCAGAATACCGAAAAGAAAAGCGGCCGCCGGGCCGCGTTTTGGTTGATTACAATCAAAACCGTTGGGGCTCTACGCTGGCTTCCGTGTATTCCGTACGGCCGACACCGCTTGCAACGGTCTCGGCTCCCGTGACCTGGGAAGAAGTCGAACGAGGCATCGCTATCGAGGATTTCCACGTGCGCAATATGGAGCAGCGCATCGCCGAAGTGGGCGATCTTTGGAAGCCTCTTGCGCAATCGCGAGGCCGTTTCAATCTGGAAGAGCTGATGAACGGATTAGCCTTGCCGCTTGCCGCAGAGCGCTAACAGCGTGTTCGAGCATTTGCCGATCAAGCCGCCCATCGAACCCATGGAAGCCAAAAGCGCGACTGAGATTCCGAAGGGCGAGAATTGGTTGTACGAGCCCAAGTGGGACGGCTTTCGCTGCATCGCTTTTCGCGATGGAAGCGACGTCGTGTTGCAGTCGAAGTCCGGGCAGCCTCTGGAACGATACTTTCCCGAAGTCGTCGAGGCGCTCGCGCAGCTTCGCGCCAAGCGGTTTATTCTCGACGGCGAGCTGGCGATTGAACTGGATGGCCGGCTGGATTTCGATGCGCTGCTGCAGCGCATTCATCCGGCAGCATCACGGATAGCCAAACTCTCGCGTCAGACGCCGGCGGCATATCACGTGTTCGATCAGCTGGCGGGCCCGTCCGAAGCCACCTACAGTTCGCCGCTGCGCGAGCGGCGCGAGCGATTGGCGGAATTCGCCGAAACGTTTTTCGCCGAAAGCGCCGATATCGCGCTGTCCCAGGCAACCACCGATCGCGCTCAAGCCGAGCGATGGCTCTCGGGCGGCTCGAGATGGTTTGACGGCGTCATTGCCAAGAAACGAGATGCACCATACCGCTTCGGCGAGCGCGATGCGGTGATAAAGATCAAACGCGTACACACCGCGGATTGCGTCGTCGGTGGATTTCGCCTGAGCAAGGACGGCAAAACCATCGGTTCACTACTGCTTGGCCTGTACGACGACGAGGGGCTGCTGCATCTCGTGGGCTTTGTCGGGAGCATGAGCGCCGCCCAGCGCGAACACGCCCGGGAGCTTTTGCAACCAATTGTTAGCCAACCCGGCTTCACCGGAGCCCGTCCCGGTGGCGTGAGCCGCTGGGGCTCGGGAGATACGCAGTGGTTTCCCGTCAAGCCCAAGGTCGTGGTTGAAGTGCAGTTCGATCACGTGACCGGCACGCGCTTCCGGCACGGCGCGCGTCTGATGCGGTGGCGGCCCGAGAAGAATCCGCGTTCATGTACGATGGATCAGCTGCTGGCCGCGCGCTGAACCGCTATGGCCAGGACGTTTCCGTCGACGGACAGATGAGCATCTCGCGAACTTCGCAGCCCTGGGGCTGAGCCAGCGCAAACACGGCAGCGCGAGCGACGTTTTCCGGCGCATTGAGCTTCGCGTCCGGACCAGGTTTGTATTGTTCATCGCGTCCGTCAAAGAAATGCGTGTGCATGCCTCCCGGGATGAGGAGCGTAACGCCGACTTGGCCCGCCAGTTCAACCGAAAGCGCGCGCGTAAATCCGACCACGCCGAATTTACTGGCGCAATATGCCGTTGCATCACTCACCGCTCTCAAACCGAGCGTCGATGCGACGGTCACGATACGGCCGTGACTCTCGATTAAGAACGGCAGCGCGGCACGGACGATCGCCGCCGTACCAAGCAAATTCACCCGAATGACGCGCTCCCAGGCGTCCGCCGATACATCCTGAAAGCGGCCGCACGCATCGATGCCGGCATTGGCCACCACACCGCTCAGTCCGCCGGAACGCTGCGCGACGGCGCGAACATGCTGCTCGACCGCCGCGACGTCCGAAACGTCGACCCGTTCGAATTCCATGTTCTCCGGCGTCTGATTGACGTCAAATGCTATGGGGTGCCCACCCGCTTGCGCGATACTGCGCGCAATGGCCAAACCCAGTCCCGAGGCCGCGCCGGTGACAATGTATGCACCGTGCAATCGCAGTGTGGCCTGCGGTGATGCGATCTCTTCTTTCGTGGTAACCGTCATGATATCGTTGCGACCTCCCTCGTGCGTTCCGCGTTATTTTTAAACCAGGTTATCGTAGTGCGTAGGCCATCCTCGAGCTCGGTTCGCGGTTCCCAGCCGAGCATGGCGCGCGCTCGCGTGAGATCCGGCCGGCGCCGCGACGGATCGTCGGACGGAAGCGGCCGGTGCTCAACACGAAGGGAAACCTCGCAGAGTCGCGCGATGATTTCCGCGATGTCGTTGACTTGCGCTTCGAACTCGGAGCCCAGATTGACGATGTCGTACGGCGGAGCGTCCAGCTGCGCAAAGCTCCGTATGCCCAGCACTAGGTCGTCGACGTAACAGAGTGAACGCGTTTGGCGACCGTCTCCGAAGACCGTGAGTGATCCGTTCGAGAGCGCTTGTTGGATGAACGTGGGAACCACGCGGCCGTCGTCCGCGCGCATTCGCGGCCCGTACGTATTGAAGATCCGGACAATGCGAGCGTCCACACCGTGCTGCCGCCGGTACGCGCGCACCATTGCCTCGCCGAAACGTTTACCTTCGTCGTAACACGAGCGCTCGCCGACGGAGTTCACGTTTCCCCAGTACGTCTCAGGTTGCGGGTGCACGAGCGGATCGCCGTAAATCTCCGAGGTCGAGGCGAAGATCATGCGAGCGCCGCTCGCTAGAGCGAGCTTGCAACAGTGTTCGGTGCCGTAGCCGTTAACGCGTAGCGTTCCGACCGGATCCTTTGCGTAATCAACGGGACTTGCAGGCGAAGCGAAATGCAAGATCAGCTCAGGCGTTACGCCGCTGGTCCGCAAACCTTCACATACGTCGTCCTCAACAAAGCGGAAGTTCGAATTGCCGCTCAATCCCGCGATGTTGCGGCCGTCGGACGTGCGCAGATTATCGATACCGGTCACCCTGTGGCCCTCATTAACATAGGCTTGCGCCAAATGCGAGCCTAAAAATCCGGCGGCGCCGGTGATTAAGACGTTCATACTGCAGCCGCCAGCCGGCCAGCGCGGCCGATGCCGCTGTAGAGAAGACCTGCGGCAGTGACCTGCGCGGGATCCAGGCGGTTTCGAAAATCAAAAACGTGACGGCATCCGGTTGAAGCCAACGCCGGCCAATCGAGGTTCGTGAATCGCCGATCGTCGTTGGCGACGACGAGCGCGCGCGCTTGCGAGCACATCTCGTACAGGTCCGTGTAAAACTCCACCTTATCGCGCAGCAGGGGACGCGCCCGCTGCTCGGCCACCGGGTCGAACACCAGTACGCGCGCACCGCGCGTGACAAGCGCTTGCGCCAGAACGATCCCCGGTGACTCTCGCACGTCGTCTGTCCCGCCCTTGTACGAAAGGCCCGCGAGCGCTATGGGCTGCTCGCACAGATCGCCCAATGCGTCCTCCACCATCGCCAGGGCTGCTGCAACTTGACGACGGTTAACACTGAGTGTGGCTTCAAGCATCGTAGGTTCGATCGCGTGGGCGCGGGCCACACTCGCCAGGGCTGCAACGTCTTTGGGAAGACAAGAGCCGCCGAATCCTAGGCCGGGCTGCAGATACGCTCTTCCGATTCGAGCGTCAGCGCCGATGCCCGCGATGACCTCGTCAATGTTTGCCTCGACTGCACCGCACAGGTTCGCTATTTCATTAATGAACGATATCTTCATCGCCAGAAACGCGTTCGCCGTATACTTGATCATCTCAGCCGTGCGTACGTCCACCACGAGGACCGGCGCTCCCAGCGGCTCGTAAAGGTGTTGCAACGTAGTAATTGCTTGCTCGTCCGAAGCACCGATGACCACGCGGTCCGGATGCAGGAAATCGCCGATAGCCGAGCCTTCGCGCAAAAATTCCGGATTCGAGGCAACGCAGAAGCGGGTGTTGTGCGTGACGGCTCGGATGGTGCGTTCAACCATGTTCGCAGTTTCAACCGGCACTGTCGATTTATTAACAACGATTAAAGAACCGTTCGCGAATGCAGCGATGTCGCGCGCGGCCTGGCGAACGTACGTGAGATCTGCTTCTCCGGTGGGTCCGGTTGGTGTACCTACTGCAATAAATGCTAGATCGGCGTGCGCGAGTGCGTTTGCCGGATGATCGACGAACTGCAGTCTTCGCGCCTGCTGCTCGCGTTCCACGAGATCCTCAAGTCCAGGCTCGAAAAATGGAATTTTTCCAGAGGCAAGCATGCGAATCTTCGTCAGATCTGCATCGTACGCACACACTTGGTGTCCAAGGTTAGCAAAACACGCTGCCGTAACGAGTCCAACGTATCCGCAACCGAAGACGCCGATTGTGTACATGCATTTTCTTTACCAAGAAGTGCCCCCTTTTAACCTAAGCGTTTAAGTTTTCACTTCCCGGAAACAATAGCGGCACGCTCGCGATAAAAGGGATGCAGAAAATGGTCGCGCTCGGCATAAACGCAGTTTTCCATGACACGTCGGCCGCCTTAGTAGCGGACGGCGCAATTGTTGCTGCGGCCGAAGAAGAGCGTTTTAACCGCCGCAAGCATGGTAAGGAGTGCCTACCTTTTAGCAGTTGGGAACTACCATTGCTAAGTGCGCGCTGGTGCTTGGAGCGTGCCGGATTGCAACCGGCCGACGTTGACGTTGTTGCGTACTCGTACGACCCGTCGCTTGCCGTGCCCTCGACCGACATTATCGCCTCAGATTGGGAGGGGCTGCGCACGCTGTACGCGCAGCGCTTGCCGCTTTTCCTAAAATCGGCCTTCCCCGGCATCGAGCACGCGCGCGTTGAATACGTGCCGCACCACATCGCCCACGCCGCTTCGGCGTATCTGGCATGCGGTTTTGGCGATTGCGCGGTCTTGGTTGCGGACGGGCGCGGCGAACGGTCTTCGTATTTGGCCGCAAAGGTACGCGACGGCCGCCTCTCGGTATTGGCGAGCCAAGAGCTGCCCAATTCGCTTGGACTGCTGTATGAGAATTTAACGATGCACCTCGGCTTTCACCGCTCGTGCGACGAGTACAAGGTGATGGGTCTGGCGGGATACGGCAAGCCGAAGTTTTTGGAGCAATTGCGCAGTGTGATGCGGGTCGTGCCCGGCGGACGCTTTGAAACCGGCGACATCGACTTCAGTACATTTGCGCCGCCCCGTTCGCCGGACGGCGAATTCTCCGGCGCTCACGCAGATTTAGCGTGCAGCGTTCAAACACGCCTTGAAGAGGTGTTGCTGGAACTTTCGCGGTGGCTCCATGCGCAAACCGGCGACCGGTATCTCACGCTTGCGGGCGGCGTAGCGCTGAATTGCGTTGCAAACGCGCGGCTTGCGCGCGAATCTCCGTTTGAACGCATTTGGGTGCAACCTGCGGCAGGCGACGCGGGAACATCGCTGGGAGCGGCGCTTTTCGCTGCGCGTGAAATGGGCGATTCCATCGCTCCGATGACTACTGCCGCACTCGGCCGGGAGTGGAACGATGCGCAACTGGCGCGTTACCTGGATCGGGCTCAGGTAGAATATGAAACGCCCGGTGACATTGCTGCTGCGGTAGCTCAGATTCTCGCCGACGACGGCGTCGTCGGATGGTTTCAAGGGCGAAGCGAATTCGGACCGCGTGCGCTTGGTCACCGCAGTTTGTTGGCCAATCCGAAGTATCCGGACAACCTGGAACGACTCAATACGATTAAGGGGCGCGAGCAATTCCGTCCGCTCGCGCCAATGGTGTTGGAAGAACGGGCCGCGGAGATCTTCCAGGGACAGTTTCCCAGTCCGTTCATGCTCTTTACGCATCAGGTTAAAGCAAACTGGCGCGATGCAATCGCCGCTGCGGTACACGTTGATGGGACCGCACGCGTGCAAACCGTCAATGCGGCGGATGAGCCGCTCGTTGCGCGAATGCTCGAACACTTCGATCGGCTGACCGGTACGCCGGTGGTTATCAACACGAGCTTCAATACCGCAGGCCGGCCGATGGTCGACGACCCGCGCGACGCGTTGGAATGCTTCGGTTCCGCACCAATCGATGCGCTGGCGATCGGACCATTTCTCTTGCGCCGCGCCGGCGTATTCCGTACGCGCAGCACGCGGCGGGAGGTGCAGAGCGTTGTTTGACGTCGTGATCCCGACAATTGGACGATCCTCGCTGTACGAGCTGATGCGCTCACTGGCAGCGGCTCGCGGTCCTTTGCCGCAACAGATCATCATTGTTGACGATCGCCGCAATCCGCAAACCACGTTAGACTTCTCGCAGTTCCCGCAGCGTCTGCAGTCCATTATTCGCCTTATTCAAGGAAAAGCTCGCGGACCGGCAGCGGCACGCAACACGGGATGGCGTGCTTCGAGCGCGCCGTGGATCGCGTTCGTTGACGACGACGTTACCGTGGATTCGGATTGGCTGGAACGGCTATCCGAAGATATCGCGCGACTGCAGCAAGGGCAGGCCGGCTCGCAAGGATGCGTGCGCGTTCCGTTGCCTTCCGACCGGCCGCCGACTGATTGGGAACGCAATGTGTCCGGCCTGCAATCGTCCGCGTGGATTACCGCCGATATGGTCTATTCTCGCGCGGTACTGGCACAGCTCGACGGCTTTGACGAGCGGTTTCATCGCGCGTATCGCGAGGACGCCGATTTTGCGCTACGCGTTTTTTCCGCGGGATTCCACATAATGAACGGTACGCGCACCAGTGCGCATCCAGTCCGCCCCGCCGATCCATGGATTAGCGTGCGGCTTCAGGCAGGCAATGCGGACGATGTGCTAATGCTCGCGCTGCATGGTCCGCGCTGGCGGGAACGCGCGGGCGCACCGGGCGGGCGTTGGCCGTATCACTTGGCGTCGGTGCTGTGCTTTGCCGCATGGGCCGCCTTAACCGCGGATTTCGCATGGCGCCGCATTGCGCCTGGTCCCCGCACGCCTAAAGAGATCGGAACGCTGGTTGCGACAAGCGCCATCATTCCGTTCGCGGCCGTCTACCATCGTACGCGTGGATTGCTAACGATGCCCGCGAGGCTGCGGAGACCTGCGTAATGATTCGGGCGGTACTCTTCGATCGTGACGGTACGCTCATTGCCGACCGGACGAACACTGCTGCGCGGGTTACGCCGATGCCGCATGCCGCCGCTGCACTTTCACGCCTTCGAACGCGCGGCATTCGCATCGGCGTGATTACGAATCAACCGGTGCTGGCGCATGGCGCGATGACCTACGGCGAACTGCAAGCGGTTCATCGCGAAGTCGAAAAAGCCGTCGGCCCGATTGACGGTTGGTTCGTCTGTCCGCATGACGTTTGGGAAGGATGCAGTTGCCGTAAACCGGCGCCGGGACTGATCCACGCTGCCTTGCAGCGCTTCGCCGTAGCTGCGCATGAATGTGTCGTCGTCGGCGACATCGGAAGCGACATCGAAGCCGGCCGGAACGCCGGCGCACTCAGCGTCTTAGTACCGACTCCGGTCACGCTCCAACGCGAGATTTCTGCGGCACCGGTGGTTCGCGAACATCTAGACGCCGCGGTTGACTACGTTCTTGCCTGGAATGCGCAAGGTGCGGCATGAAACGTGTCTTAGTCGCACGCCAAGACAATAACGGCGACGTTCTTCTGGCCGGCCCCGCGATACGCGCGATCTCCGCGCGTGCCGACGTAACGCTTCTCTGTGGGCCCAGCGGCGCATGCGCCGGACGTACGCTTGCGGGAGTGAGCGCGCTCATCGAGCGGCAAGCCGAGTGGATTGACGCGCATCCCGCTTGCGTGGATCGTGAATCCACCGACTGGTTCGTGAGGCAAGTTGCGCAGCATCGCTTCGATGAAGCCGCGATCTTCACGTCGTTTCATCAAAGCCCGCTGCCGCTCGCGTTGCTTTTGCGGATGGCCGGCGTTCCGCGCATCGGTGCGATAAGCGTCGACTATCCCGGCTCACTGCTGGACGTGCGCCACAACGTCCCGGACGACATCCATGAAGTCGAACGCGCGCTCTCGCTCGCGCAGGCAATGGGATACGAATTGCCGGCGGGCGACGACGGACGGCTGGCCATGCGCGCGCACGCCGTTGAGCCGCCGTTCAAACAATATGTCGTCGTGCATCCCGGTTCCACGGTACCGGCGCGCGCTTGGTTTCCGGAACGCAACGCTGACCTCGTGCACGCCTTGCGTGCGCTCGGAATCCCCGTAGTTGTGACCGGCGGTGCGCAGGAGCGGCGGCTCACCGCTCGCGTCGCACGCGCAGGTGCACTCGATCTCGGCGGCCGTACGTCGTTCGAGGAATTCGCGGGAATCGTGCGCGCTGCGTCCGCGGTGGTTTGTGGAAACACCGCCGCCGGGCATGTCGCCGCAGCGGTCGGGACGCCGGTCGTCTCCATATTTCCGCCGACGGTACCGGCGGTGCGGTTCTTGCCGTGGATGGTCGAACACCGATTACTGGGCGACCAGCAAATCGCATGCGCGGGATGCCGCGCGCGATCATGCCCGTTTTCCAACCAGCCATGCTTGGACGGCGTGCACGTCGATGACGTGTTACGCGCGCTTTTTTCGTTGGTGCCCTGGGCTGCGGAGGTCGCGTGATGAAGATCTTCGCCTGGCACGTCCACGGGTCGTGGATGACGGCGTTCGTGCAGGGACCGCACGATTACGTCGTTCCGGTGTTTCCTGAGCGCGGTCCGGACGGACGGGGACGGGCGCAAACATGGGATTGGCCTTCGACCGTGGTGGAATTGCTGCCCGAAGAGTTGCGCAGCGCAGCGCCCGACGTGGTCATCCTGCAACGCCCGCATGAGTATGAGCTCGCGCAGCGTTGGCTCGGTTTGCGCCCGGGAATAGACATACCGGCGATCTATTTGGAGCACAACGCGCCGCAGGGTGAGATCAATGCCATGCTTCATCCAAGCGCGGCGTGGCCGGGCGTGCACGTGGTGCACGTTACCAACTTTAATAATCTTTTTTGGGATTGCGGCGATCGCCCCACGCACGTTATCGAACATGGAATCGTCGATCCCGGTTACCGCTACACCGGTGAATTGGCGGCATGCGCCGTCGTCATCAACGAACCCCAGCGGCGTGCGCGCGTTACCGGCACCGATTTACTAGATACATTTGCGGCTAGGGTACCGGTCGAACTTTTCGGCATGGGCGCCGGAGCGCGCGGCGGTTTTGAAAACTTGCCGCAGCAGCAGCTTCATTGCGAGATGGCACGCCGGCGCGTCTATTTGCATCCCGTGCGCTGGACGTCGTTAGGGCTCTCGCTCATCGAAGCGATGCATTTGGGAATGCCCGTGGTTGCGCTGGCGACGACGGAGATTCCCGAAGCGGTTCCCGACGGTACGGGAATCACGTCAACCAACGTACAGACACTCGTTGAGTCGCTCGAGGAGCTGCTCGACAATCCCGAACGCTGCAAAGAGCTTGGTCTTCACGCGCGCGCACACGCCCGTTCGCGATACGGGCTCGAACGCTTTTTGCGCGACTGGGACGGCCTTCTCCAGGAGATCGTATGTTAAAAGTCGCGATGGTATCCGAACACGCCAGTCCGTTGGCAGTGCTCGGCGGCGTGGACGCCGGCGGCCAAAACGTCCACGTTGCCGCGCTCGCGCAAGCAATGGCGCAACAGGGCGCGCAGGTAACCGTGTACACGCGGCGCGACGCGCGCTCGCTTCCGGCGCGGGTTGAATACGCGCAAGGCGTTATGGTCGAGCACGTGCCCGCCGGTCCGGCGAAGCCGATTGAAAAGGATCATCTTCTTCCGCACATGGGCCGCTTCGCCGAGTATCTTTCACGGCGGTGGTCGAACGATCGACCCGACGTCGTGCACGCGCACTTCTGGATGTCCGGAAAAGCCGCCTTGGATGCCGGTTTACCGCTCGGCATTCCCATCGTACAAACCTTTCACGCGCTTGGTCTGGAGAAACGGCGCCACCAGGGCCACAAAGACACAAGCCCCGCCTCACGTTTGGACGAAGAGCGCCGCATCGCGCGCGACGCGAGCCGGATCGTTGCAACGGCGTCCGCCGAAGCATTCGAACTCGTGCGCATGGGTGCGGATAAAACCAAGATCGCCGTCGTTCCGTGCGGCGTGGATCTGAGCTTATTTGCTCCGCTCGGTCCAGCGGAAGCGCGCGATCCACGCCGCAAGCGTATCGTTTCGCTTGGACGCTTAGTGGAACGCAAAGGGATTGGCGAGGTTATCACTGCGCTCACGCTGCTGCCGGACGTTGAATTAATCGTGGCCGGCGGACCGGACGCTTCACGCCTGCGTGAGGATGCCGAGGCGATGCGTTTGATGCGCTTGGCCAAAGATCTCGGCGTCGGGGATCGCGTGACGTTTCGCGGCCGGGTGGAACGCGCGCACGTTCCGCTGCTGTTGCGTTCGGCGGACGCCGTTGTTTGTTATCCGTGGTACGAGCCGTTCGGCATCGTGCCGCTCGAAGCAATGGCTTGCGGTGTGCCGGTCGTCGTCGCACAGGTGGGTGGTTTGGTCGATAGCGTGGTCAACGGCGTTACCGGTCTGCACGTGCCGCCGCGTTCGCCGATTGCGCTGGCCGATGCGCTGCGTGAACTGCTCAGCAATCCAAAGCACTGCATGCAGCTCGCACTAGGCGGAACGCGGCGTGTAAACCGGCGCTACGGTTGGGCGCGCATTGCCAGCGACACACTGGCGGTCTACAACGACGTAATCATCGAGCGCGTCTTCGCACAGCGAGCATCGTGAGGCGCGCATGTTGTTGCCCTTACGTGAGCGGCGGGCCGCCGTTGTAACGTCTCGACCGGCTCTGCTGATTCTACGCGCGCTGGGCGTGGGCGATTTACTGACGGCCGTTCCGGCAATTCGAGCAATTGCGCGGGCATTTCCGGCGCACTATCGCGTTTTGGCCGCACCGGTCTTTCTCGCGCCGCTCGTGAGCATGTGCGGGGGTATCGACGAAGTGGTCGACACGGCGCCCCTTGAACCGCTGGACGAACATTTGAGCGGTTTGGACGTTGCCGTAAATCTCCACGGGCGCGGCCCACAAAGCCATCGCATCGCTTTGGCAACCTCGCCGCGCAGATTGATTGCCTTCGCGAACGACGAAATTCCCCAGACGCGCGATTTCCCGCAATGGCGTCCCGACGAGCATGAAATCCTCCGCTGGTGCCGCATGCTGGCGGAGAGCGGCATTCCGGCCGATCCGGACGACTTCGAGATCGGCGCGCCCGCCGGCGATGCGCGCGCGCGAGGGGCAATCGTCATCCATCCCGGCGCGGCCAGCGAATCGCGCCGCTGGCCGGTGCCGCGCTGGATCGAACTTTGCACGCGCTTGCAACGTGCTGGGCATCGCATCGTGCTCACCGGTTCGGGGACCGAATTCCGTCGCTGCCGCGCAATCGCGAAAGCGGCGCACGTACCAATTGACTGCGTTCTGGCAGGGCACACGGATTTGGCCGACATGGCGCGTGTTATCGCTTCGGCGCGCGCGGTGGTCTGCGGCGACACCGGCGTCGCGCACATCGCTACGGCGCTCCGTGCGCCGTCCGTCGTATTGTTCGGTCCGATGAGCCCGCAGCATTGGGGTCCGCGCTCGCTCGTGCGGCATCGCGTCATTTGGCGCGGCACGCTGGGGGATCCGCATGCCGCGAGCGTGGATCCGGGCCTGGCGTCGATAACCGTCGACGAAGTCGCCGAGGAATTACGGGAATTGTTGCGTATGCCGCAAGCCGGGTAAAGACCACGTATGCCGAAACGTAGCACCACGAAAAAAAAGACCCAAGAAGTATACGGCGTCTTGCTTTGGCCGAAAACCGGCAGTGCTAAGACGCGCAAACTGACATGAATCCCGGTGACGTCGAGCGCTACACCCGCGCGCACGGTGAAATCGGCATTTATTTGACGGCGCCGCAGGCAAATCGGCTGCTGCTGGCAATTGAAATGCTGGATCAGCGTGCCGGACTCGATCCCGCCTTCGCCGAACTGCGCGAATTGTTGAAAACCGGTCTAACAACAAAATCGTCGGGCGACACGGATAGCGCACCGAGCACCGAATAAACGTCAATGGAGGTTTGAGTAGTGGCAACCGCAGTAGAGACCAGAGATCACGACGAGATCCGTCAATGGGTGGAGAGTAAAGACGGCCATCCCGCGATCGTCGAAGGTACGGGTGGAGTGCTCCGCATCGATTTCGGACAACCCGAGGAACGCCTTGAACCCATTAGCTGGGATCAGTTTTTTGAGATCTTCGATCGCAACAATCTCGCATTTCTCTACGATCCGAAAGGGTACATGGTGAAATTCGTGACAGCAGAATCGCCCAGCGGCCGCGGTCGCAAAAAATCAAGCCGAAGCAACGGCCGAAAAAAATCCACAAGCACGCGCGGACGTAAGAAATCGACGAGCAGCCGCAGCAGCGGCCGTAAAAAGTCGGCAGGTACGAGCGGACGCAAGAAGTCCAGCAGCAGCGGCGGCCGCAAAAAATCCACCGGCACGCGCGGACGAAAGAAATCCAGCAGCAGCGGCGGCCGAAAGAAATCCAGCAGCACGCGCGGACGAAAAAAATCCAGCAGCACCAGCGGCCGAAAGAAATCCAGCAGCACGCGCGGACGAAAAAAGTCCAGCAGCACCAGCGGTGGACGCAAGAAGTCTGCAAAAAAATCTTCCGGGCGCAAGTATGGGAAGAAGGCCGGGCGTAAGGTTGAGCGCGCAATGCACGAGATGAAGCAGGGCGAACTCAAATCGGGCCGCAGCGGCAAAAAGGTCAAGAGCCGCAAACAGGCCATTGCGATCGGGCTTTCCGAGGCACGCAGAAGCGGCGGTAAGGTTCCGCCTAATCCCAATCGCCGCAAGAGCCGCAAGAAGTGAACGGCGGCGGCCCGCCGCGCATTTCTGCGCGTGAGATCGACACGGCAACGATGCCGACGTTGGACGTCCGCCGTCATCCGGACAAGGAACAGATTCGCGGCGCGCTACGCTACAACCCCAAAGCGCTGCTCTCGCAAGATCCGCTGGTGCTTCCGCTGGACCGCGAAGCGCGCATTGTCGTGTATGCCGACGACGAGCAGACTGCGGAACGCATTGCCGAGCGCATGCGCGAACAAGGATATGCCAACGCCTCGGTGCTCGAGGGCGGTTTTGAAGCCTACCGCGAGGCCGGGTTACCCACGGAAGAACTTACGCAAGAACAGCCCGTGCCGGGAACCGAGTCCGGGATTCCGCGAGGCTGACTAGTCGCTCAAGCGCGGCGGGGAGATTTGCAGCAGCGAAAGCACATGCGAGAGACGCGTCGCATAGGCTTCTTGCCCGCTGCGCAGCATCTCGTCGCGCATTGCGCGAAGCTCATCGACAGCGCGGCTGACATTGGGCCGGTTCATGTCGCGAAACACTTCGCGGGCGCGGTTGAAACGCGTTTCCGCATCCTCGTGCTGAACGCTTCGGCGCTCGAAGATCGGCAGGTCTTCCGAATGGCCCAGCACGATGTCGCCGACGATTTCGATGATTGCGTCGGCATGGACGCGCGCATTCGTCGCGGCCAGATCGACGTAACGGTCTTCGCGATCGCGGGCGGATATGGCAATGAGATTTGCTTCAACGCAAAGTTCTATGAGACCGCCGACCAGTGGAACCGCCTCGGACGCCGCCTCGAGATAGGCCTCGTAGACTTCGTCTTCGTCCTCGTCCGAGGCGTCGAGATACTCATTCCAAGCGCGTCGCGCGTCGAGCACGGCTCGATAAACTTCGCCATATGCCATGCGCGTGTGTTCTCCACAACGTGTACGCGCACCGCTCAAATAAAAAGAGATGCCGCGTTCTGGGGAGGATAGAGTTGCGCGGCATCTCTTGGAGGTTATGGTATGGAATCTTCGTTCCCGCGGCCCCGGGTCGCTAGGCGTTTTTGTCCGAAAGAGAACGAATCAGAAGCGTACCAAGCAATAGATCGTTTGTTGTAACGAGCGCCTCCTTATGGCCGGTGCGCTCTAACACGATCTCTAAAATAATCAGTCCGCCCAGTAAGATATCCGCGCGTTGCGGATTCATTCCGGGAAGCGCCTTACGCTCTTCCAGGCTGCGCGCCGAAAGCAGCTGCTCCAGTTCGAGCACTTGCTCCTTTGTCACGTTCGCATAGTCGAACATCTCCCGCTTGCCCTCCAAAAGTCCGATGGCGGTCGTTGCCGTTCCGCCGACGAACAGCAAGCGTTCCACGTCCGAACATTTATCGATTTCCGCGGTCGCCTGGCGTGCCTGCTCGCGGGCACGCTGTATTACGTGTGCCGGTACGCTGCCGCGTGTGCCGCCGAGTTCGGGAAACTCTTCGGTAAGGCGCACGGCGCCAATCTCACAGGAAAGAATGGTTGTTGGGGCGTTGCGTGTTCCAACGCCGTACTCCGTGCTGCCGCCACCCGTGTCGATCACGCCCACCGTGGTGCCGGGCGATACGTCAAGTTTGCTGACGGCCCCGAGAAAGGAACGCCGCGCTTCTTCTTGCCCAGAAATGATCGTCAGCGGAACTCCGGCCAGACGTTCCGCCGGCTGCGTAAAATCAGCGGCGTTTTCGGCGCGGCGGAGTGCGCTCGTGCCGATGAAGCAAATATCGTTCGTGAGTTCACGTACCGCGCGCGCGTGATCGGCAATCGCCTCCAGCGTGCGGTGCAGCGGCTCCTCCTCAAGACGCCCGCGTTGTTTGAGTCCCTCCCCGATGCGCGTTCCGGTCGAGCGTGTCAGCAGGATGTTGGGCGCGCCGTTGAACGCCGCCACCAACGCGCGGGTCGAGTTCGTCCCGACGGAGATGACCCCGCGATTCACCGGTGATCGGAGTGGCGTGATTCAAACAATGCAGCGCGCTTCTTTTTGCGCAGAAAATGACGCTCGTGCGCAGGCGGCGCGTCCGGGCGTTCCCAATCTTCGGTCATTTTCAGGTACCCGGTGATTTGCTCTTCGAAATCTTGGTCGCGCAGCTGGGGAGCGAGCGCGACGCTCGTGTGCCGGCCGGTGACGTTCACGAGAAAATCCAGTGTCTTGCGGCCGGTCAGCGCACGTTCGTACGATGCCCGGTTCTTCTCGAGATCGGGGAACGGCACGCTGGCCAAACGGCCGTCGATAAGACGCACCGTCGCACCGTACGTGTTCAGGTTGATGACCACGCCGCGCTCGACTTGATTCATACGTGCAATGCCGGCGGACGCTTTAGGTAGATGATCGTTTCGTCCGGCCGGACGAGATGGAGTTGCTCGTGAATGGCAGGAACGGCGCCTTGCGGATCCATCAACCTGCGGATTTCATGCGCCTGTTCCCGGCGGCGCACGCGCAATTCGCGCACGTCTTGCTCGATCGATGCGAGCGATTGCGACATCGCGATGTTCTCATGCACGATGCGCGCAAATTGTATTGAGACCAGCGTGGACACGACCAGAATGAGCAGGCCGACAGCCAGACGACGCAAGACCTCGAACGGGCCGGCCGGTCTGGTTCGTTTCATGAGCCCGTTCGGACCGCTTCCCGGCGCTCGGACTCCCATGCGCCGATACGTCGATACTTCAAATAGCGCGCCTCACGTAAACGGTCGGGAGGCATGGCAACGAGTTGTCCCAAAGCCGTTTGTATAGCGTTCAGCACGCATGCGATGGTTCCCGCCGCATCGCGGTGCGCGCCGCCAAGCGGCTCGGGAATAACCTCGTCGACGATTCCGAATTGCTGCAGATCTTGCGCGGTCAGCTTGAGGTGCGCCGCGGCTTCATCGGCCTTCGATGCATCGCTCCAGAGAATTGCGGCGCAGCCTTCGGGGCTCGCGACCGAATAATAGCTGTGTTCCAGCATGACGATGCGATCCGCAATACTGAGCGCGAGCGCGCCTCCGCTGCCGCCCTCACCGATAACGGTGGCGACGATGGGAACGGGGACGATGGTAAACTCGTACAGGCATGCGGCAATCGCTTCGGATTGCGCGTGTTCCTCGGATGCCGCGGATGGATCGGCGCCTTTGGTATCGACGAAGGTCACGATTGGAACGCCGAACCGGCCCGCCAAATGCGCCAGGCGCGCTACCTTGCGATACCCTTCGGGCGAAGGCATGCCGAAGTTGCGGCGCACGTTTTCTTTCGTATCCCGTCCGCGCTGCTCGCCGATAACCATGACGGCGCGTTCACCTAGCGTTGCGAAGCCGCCCACGATCGCGGGATCGTCGCGAAAGGTCCGGTCGCCGTGCAGCTCGTCGAATGCCTGCAGCTGCGCGATATAGTCCGCGGAGGTGGGGCGGTTGGGATGGCGCGCCATGTGCACCTTTTCCCAAGGAGTCATCGAACCGAAGATCTCCCGCTGGATCTCGCGATATTTTTGTTCAAACGCGCGAATTTCGGGCGACATGTCGATCGGCTGATGCGTGTTGGCTTCACGCAGCTCTTCGATGCGGCGTTCGAGTTCCAGCAACTGTTTCTCGCGTTCCACGATTAAATTCATGCGCTCCCGGCCTTCACGCGGGAACGTCCTTGCGCTGCGTACTGCAGCAAGCGCGTCAGCGTGGCTTTCATCTCATGCCGGTCGACGACCATGTCTATGTGGCCCTTCTCCAGCAAAAATTCGGCGGTCTGAAATTGGTCGGGCAGTTTCTGCCGGATCGTCTGTTCGATTACGCGGCGGCCGGCGAAGCCAATCATCGCTTTCGGTTCAGCCAAAATGACGTCCGATTGAAAGGCGGAGGACGCGGAAACGCCCCCGGTCGTCGGATCGGTCAGCACGGTGATGTACACGTTGCCCTGTTCGATAAAGCGCGCGACGGCGGCCGTTGTCTTCGCCATTTGCATGAGGGCGAGCATGCCTTCTTCCATACGCGCTCCGCCGCTAGCGGTGAAGATGATGCACGGAACCTCGCGGCGCGTCGCCTCTTCGAGCAGCATCGTAATACGCTCACCGACGACGGTCCCCATCGTGCCGCCGCGGAAATGAAAGTCCATTACGCCTAATGCGACGTTGTAACCGCCGATTTGACCGAAGCCGCAAACCACGCCTTCGCTGAGCTTCGATTTCTCACGATCGGCCGCAAGTTTTGTGGTATAGGCTTTCTTATCGACCCATTGCAGCGGATCGCCCGGAAGCACTTCGGTTCCGATTTCGGTGAAATCCCCGTCGATTAGCGTGCTGATCCGGTCCAGCGCGCTCATGCGAAAATGATGAGAGCAGCGCGAACACACCCACATATTGGCGGCCACATCCCGCCGGTAAAGAACTTCTCCGCAGGAGGGACACTTCGTCCACAGCGCGGCCTCTTCGGATTCCTCGGGCTTATTGCGGCGATGGCGCAGCCAGTCGGGCATCGGCATTACGACGAGCTCTCCGATCGTTGCGCGCGCGGAAAAATACGGGCCGCGTAGAGTTTGCGCAGCTGCTTGAGATAATTGAAGATCTCTTTTTCGTTGAGTTTCGATTCACCGGTGACGCGGTCGGTAAAGACGTACGGAACCTCCAACGCCTTCCCGTAGTGGCCTTTCGCGATAACTTCCAAGCCGATTTTAAAGCCGATGGGATCGAGCTCGATGCCCTCGATGGCGTCGCGGCGCACCAGCAAGTACCCGCTCGTAATATCCTTGATGCGCGTGAGCGGCTGCGCCAGCATGCACGCGACCTTTGAGGTCACGATGCGCTTCCAAGGCCAATTGGTGATTCCGCCGCCTTTGACGTAGCGGCTCCCCACGGCCAAACCGTATCCGTCTTCCAGCGCTTGAACCATCTGCGGCACAATTGAGATGTCATGGCTGAAATCGGCGTCCATGGCACCCAGCGCTTCGGAATCCGGACGTGCGAATTTCCAGCCGTCGATGACGCCGCTGGAAAGCCCGAGCTTTCCGGGACGGTGAAGACAGCGCACCGGCAGCTGCGTTGCGAGCCGATCGACAATTGCCCCGGTGCCGTCCGGTGAATTGTCATCCACGACGATGATTTCACCGTCGAGCGAGTTTTTCGCGAAAACCTCGCTCAGCGAACGGACGAGCCGCTCGATGCCGCCGGCCTCGTTATACGTCGGGATGACGAAGGAAAATTTCAGCTGTCCCATGTCCGATCGTGTGATATACGACGCGGGAAGCTCCGGGTCTTTTGAGCGCGGGACGTTATAAGCGATGCAAACTGGGGTTCGCGGAGGGATCGAACGCCGCAAGTCCGTCGTAGGCGCCCTCTTTGTGAACCAGGATAACGCCGTCGTCTTCAATCGCCGTGACGTCGTCCGCGGGCACCAGCGCGGCTTCTCCGCGCTTACTCCAGTGCACGAGCACGAATTCCGCCAGCCGGCCTTCGCCGGATCCGTATACGGCCCGTACTTCACCGACCGGGGAATGATCGTCGTCGAAGACGCGCGTTCCGGCAGGCAGATCTTCCAACAATCTAGCCATCGTCGAGAATATACCCGATGATCGCGAGCGCTACCAGCGCAGCCGTTTCCGTCCGTAGAATCCTGCGTCCCAGTGAAATGAGCTGGGCGCCGGCGGCACGTGCGCTCTCCGCTTCCGCGTGCGAAAACCCGCCTTCCGGTCCGATGAGAACGAGCACCGTCCCCGCGTTCTCCAAGAGCTGCGGCAGCTGCGTACGCAGTGGCTGGTGTTGCGCAAGTTCCCACGGCAGCAGCACGCGGTCATAGGCGTCAAACGTGGAGAGAACTTCGCTAAAGTCGCGTACATCCTCGATGCGTGGAATGCTTTGCCGTCCGCACTGCGCGGCCGCAGTCTTGGCCAGCCGCCGCCATCGGTCCACCTTCTGCAATGCGGCACCGGAAACGATGGTGCGTTCCGTTCGCATGGGAATTATCGCCGCCGCACCGAGCTCGGTCAGCTTTTCGATGACGAAGTCCATCTTCTGACCTTTCGGCAAGGCTTGCGCGACCGTAAGCCGCAAGCGCGACTCCGTCTGTTCTTCTATCATGCGATCGAGCTGGGCTTGTACGCAGCGTGCAGGTTCGCCGATCACCGCTTCGAAACGCCGGGTCGTCGAATCGATGATCTCGATGCGGTCGCCGTCGCGCATGCGGAGCACGTGAAGTATTTTATGCGTGTCATCCGGCGGCAACGTGACGCGATCGCCGAGTTGGTAGCGGCCCTCGACGAAGAACCTATTCAGGCCGGAACGCGTCCTTTACTTTGTCGAAGAACGAACGTTCATCGACCTGATCGCCGCCGGCACGTGCGTACTCTTCCAAGAGTTCGCGCTGCCGTTTATTGACTTTCGGCGGAACCATGACATGCACCGTAACGATGTGATCGCCGCGGTGCGAACCGCGCACGCTCGGCATTCCGTGGCCTCGCATGCGAAACGCCGTGCCGCTTTGCGTTCCGGGCGCGACGGAAAGGTCCAGATCGCCTTCCAACGCCGGAACCGAGATCTGCGCTCCCAGTACCGCTTGTGGAAAACTCAACGGCACATCGACGAACGTATCGTTACCGTTGCGCGTGAATTGCTCGTGCGGCGCAACCGTCAGATACACGTACAGGTCGCCCGGCGATCCGCCGTGCGTGCCGGCCTCGCCGCTGCCGCTAATGCGAATCCGGCTGCCGTCATCCACGCCCGGCGGTATGCTCACCGTCAGCCGGCGCTCCGCTTCCCGCCGGCCGCGTCCCGCGCACTGGCGGCACGGATGCTGGATGATCTGCCCTTCGCCGTTGCACTGCGTGCATGCCGTCTGCGTAACGAATTGGCCGAGCGGCGTTTGCCGCGCCATGCGCATCACGCCGGTGCCGCGGCAACGATCGCACGGAACCACCAGCGTTCCCGGCTGGGCACCGGAGCCCCGGCACACCTCGCACTGCGCGAGATGATCGAAGCGAATCTCACGGGTCGCTCCGGCAAACGCTTCTTCGAGCGTGATCTGTAAATCGTACCGAAGATCCGATCCGCGCGCAGGTCCACTACGCTGCGCCTGTTGCTGCGCACCGACGCGGTCACCGAAAAACATATCGAAGATATCGCTAAAACCCGAGTTGCCGAAGCCGCCTCCAAAACCGAAGTCCGAAAAGCCTTGGCCCGCTCCGGCACCGTTGCCGACCGTGCCGAAACGATCGTATTGCGCGCGTTTATTCGGATCGGAAAGCACTTCGTACGCTTCGTTTATTTCCTTGAAGCGATGTTCGGCCTCCGCCTTGTTGTGCGAGACGTCGGGGTGATGCTTGCGCGCAAGCGCACGGTACGCTTGTTTAATATCGTCGGCGCTCGCGCTTCGGCTTACGCCGAGCACTTCATAAAAATCTTTTGTCGGCATGCAGTGGTGTTACTTGATTTCTACGTCTGAAAGACGCTCTGAAAGCGTGTCTGCCGTCCCCGAGGCCAGCGCCATCAAACGCGCATACGGCATCCGGCGGGGACCAAGAATGGAAAGCATGCCGACGGCATGCTCACCGAAACGGTACGGCACCGTTACGATGCTGAAGTCGGTCATTTCCTCCACGCCCAGTTCATGTCCGATTTTTACCGCGGGAGCATCGACGTTCATCGAATTGGCAACCAACTCGTAAAGCGTCTTCTGCTCTTCGACAATCCGCAGAATGGACCGCAGTTTGCGCAGATCGTGAAATTCAGGTTGATCGAGCAAGTTCTGCGCGCCGGACGCCGTTAGCGTCTGCTGCTCTCCCGAAAGAACGTTGCGAAGCGCGGAAGCGACCGCATTTCGAAGATCGTCCGGAACGCCCAACTCCCGTGCCGCCTGCCCGACCTCGTGTTCCGAAGTTTCGGTCAGCGCGCGATTCCCAAGCCGCGCGTTAAGCGCGTTCGAAAAGCGCGTTAAGTCATCCGGAGATACGTCAACCGAAAGCTCAAAAAGATTTTGGGACGCCACGCCGAGCGATGTGACGATAATGGCCACGCCCGTTCGCGGCGAAAGCCAGATGAGTTGAATGTGCCTGAAGCTGGCCGTATCCGGGACCGGACGCGTAGCGAACGCCAGATTCTTCGAAAGACGCCCGAGCATTCGCGTTGTCCCTTCGATGATTTCATCGAGTTCTCGGCTTGCATCGCGCAGTTCTTCGCGAATGCGCCGGCGGTCGTCGGGATCGAGCCGCTCGGGCTGCATCAAATGATCGACGTACAGCCGGTAGCCTGCATCCGAGGGCACGCGTCCGGCAGAGGTATGCGGCTGCACGAGGTAGCCGCCGGCTTCCAACTCTGCCATTTCGTTGCGAACCGTTGCCGAACTCACTCCGAGATTGTACTTCTGCGTGAGGGCTGCAGACGCAACAGGCTCAGCCGTGGCGATGTACTCATACACCACAGTGGCCAAAATAAACGCCTTGCGCTTGTCGAGCTCGCGCGCATCCGGGCTGTCGCCCCCACCGCTGTTCATCACTCTATTTTAGCAGTGTCGGCAACGGACTGCCAACACTTTATCATCACGCTGATTTTGGCCACCCCAAACCAGCCGAACAAGCCCGCGCTCGCCCGCTACGCGGCGCCGCCCGACACGTCGCCCGCTACGCGTCCCCGACCGACACGTACGCAACTCCGCTCTTGTCATCCTGAGCCTGTCGAAGGACCGCCGAGCGCAGTCCAGGCGCACCAGCCTGGCCAAGCTCGGCCGTGCTTCGACAGGCTCACCATGACAAAGGCAGTCGAGGCGCCGGTCCGTACGCGTTAGAGCACCGCAGAGACCGCTGCGCTCAGTTCCGGCCATGACAGGCCGCCGACGGAAACGTACGTGACGTTACCGGCGGCGTCGAGTACGAGCGTGTCCGGCACCTCGGTCAGCGAGTAAGCAGCGTAGATTTTGCTTTGCCGATCGCTTACAACGGGGAGCTGCAGATGCTGCTCGCGCAAGAAGCCGACCGCGTTGGCCGGGTCCTCGTTCCAGTCCACCGTGATGACGCGTACGCGATCGCCGTATGTTGCCTGAAGCCGTTTGAAATACGGCATCTCTTGCTTGCACGGCGGACACCACGATGCCCAGAAATTGATGACGACCGGCCTTCCGCGTAAATCGCGAAGCGTTTGCGCGCCTTGTCCGCCGGCAATGGGAAAGTTGGGCGGCGGGACTCCGTAGCGGACCGAGGCTAGGCCGGTGTTGGTTGCTGCCGCAAGCACCAGCGCCAGGAGAAAACTCACCCCGGCATTTTCGGCAGGCCCGCGTCAGATCTCCCGGTAAAACGCGCACATGAGAACCGACGAATCGATCGAAGCGCTCTCGCAAGAAACTCGCCGCTTTGCGCCGCCGCCGCAGTTCGCGGCGGCTGCGAACGCGCAACCCGGTATTTATGAAGAGGCGGAGCGCGACTACCTGAGGTTTTGGGCGAACTGGGCACGTAAACTCGAGTGGTTCACCCCGTTCACGAAAACGCTTGAATGGAATGAGCCGTTCGCTCGCTGGTTCTCCGACGGAACCTTAAATGTTTGCGTCAACTGCTTGGACCGTCACGTTCGCGCCGGCAACGGGCAAAAGATCGCGTACTATTACGAAGGCGAGCCGGGCGACCGATGGACGATCAGCTACGCGCAGCTCCTAGAAGACGTTTGCCGCTTCGCCAACGGTTTGCGCAGCCTCGGAATAAAAAAGGGCGACCGCGTAGCGATTTACATGCCGATGATCCCCGAATTACCGGTTGCAATGCTGGCCTGCGCACGAATCGGTGCCGCGCATTCGGTGATTTTCGGGGGATTCTCGCCGGACGCGATTGTCGACCGCGTCAACGACGCGCAGTGCGTGGCGCTCATCACGGCGGATCATGGGTGGAGGCGCGGCAGTACAATCGCCCTCAAACGCAATTGCGATATCGCGATGGAGCATACGCCTTCGATACGGCACTGTATCGTCGCACAGCGCACCGATGAGTACACGTTCATGCACGCGGGACGCGATTACTGGTGGAACGAGGTCGTCGAAGGACAGCCGACAACGTGCGAGCCGGAAATCATGAATGCCGAAGATCTTCTCTTCTTGCTGTACACCAGCGGAACGACCGCAAAGCCCAAAGGCATCAAACACACTACGGGCGGCTATTTGACCCACGTCACGATGACGCACAAGCTGGTCTTCGATTTGAAAGAAGAACGCGACGTCTATTGGTGCGCGGCGGACATCGGCTGGGTCACCGGACACTCGTACATCGTCTACGGGCCACTCGCGAACGGCGCGACCAGCGTCATCTATGAAGGCACGCCGGATTTCCCCGACAAGGATCGTTTGTGGCAGATCGTCGAGCGGTACAAGGTCACGATCTTGTACACCGCGCCGACCGCGATTCGAACCTTCATGAAGTGGGGCGACGAATATCCGCGCAAACATGATTTGAGTTCACTGCGTCTTTTGGGCTCCGTGGGAGAACCGATCAATCCCGAAGCGTGGATGTGGTATCGCGAGACCATCAGCGGTTGCCGCCGATGGTATCCCGAAGCGTGGATGTGGTATCGCGAGACCATCGGCGGCAACCGCTGTCC
>DASRSF010000024.1:0-9448 GCA_035656615.1 Vulcanimicrobiaceae bacterium
CGGAATCACCGGTGACCCAAGGTATCCGTACGGCGCACCCGGCGGATCCCCGTACGATGCGCAAACCTGCGCCGGAAATATCGTCACGCCGAATTTCTATAGCGGCAAATTCGATAACTTCGGCGCGTTTACCGAACCAACGCAGTTGACGGCCGGACTGCAAATCTCGTATGACGTCAGTCCGAAAGTTACGCTGCAGCTGGTTGCGGCCAATCTGTGGAATACTTGCTTTGGCGGATCGAAAGAACCGTGGGATCAAAACCACCAGGTCGGCTGCTGGTATACCAGCGCAATCTACAGCGGCAACTTCTACAATCCGGGGAATCCAATGCAAACGGCATTCCAGTACCCGTATACGCCGACGTTCGGTAACGTATTCCAACAGACATACGGTGCCGCCGCCAATCCGTTTAACCTGTACTTGAACGCACAAGTTAAACTGTAACCGGACCCTGCATGGGAACGAAGGGACCGCCGGTTACCGGCGGTCCCTTTTTCGTTTACATGGCGGCCTTTAGGGCCACGCGCGCCCGGGTTTGGCGAAAGCTGCGCAGTGCGCGGGCATTGCACGCGGCGATTGCCCCGGTAAAGCGGCGGATAAACTCGGGGCGCTTTTCGTACGGCACCGCAACAGAGATGCACTTTGCCAACCGGCGCGCGGAAGCGGTCGAACCGCCTGTGCTTGTGATCGCCGTTACGCCATCCGTGGCGGCAAGAAGCGCGGTAATCATGGGATCGACCGCGCGCATTGAACCCGCGCCCGTAGCGGCGTGCAAAACGGTTTGCCAAAAGCGATCGGCCGCGGAGTCCCGGCGTATCAGCGCGTGCACCGGCCAGTCCGCGCAATCTCTATCGGCCGCCATGCGGATATGGGAACGCATCGCCGGTCCATAAAGCGGCGCCGTCCCCAGTGCTGTGGGCATCAGGTCGAAACCTTGGTCGAAGTGACGTCCGCGCATCCATAATCGCCATGCGTCGCTCGCTCCATCCGGCTCGTCACGCAGCCACGCAACGGTAGCGCCCGCGTGGGCCGCTATTCCGAGATAACCGCGCGTCAGTGCGTCGGTGAATAGCGTTTGCGCGGACGTCTCCTCCCGCCGGCTGCGGGCCACGATGGCGGCGTAATACAAGCGGTGCCAGTCGCCATGCCAGTGGGAAAACTCTTCATCGATGCGACGGCGCAGCAATGCCGTTGCGCGCGCCCAAACGATTCGTGCCATATCGCGAATATCGCCGTGCGGCTGCGCCAGTTGGATCAGCAGTCCGGCCTCGCGCGCCGCTTCTTCGTAGTTGCCGCTTATCAGGTCGATTCGCGCGCGGTGCAGCGCTGTTATTGCCGAACTCCGAAAGCCTGCGCCACCGGGCGCGGAGCGAACTGCGTCCAGCACGCCGCGCGCCCGCATCGTATCGCCGGCCGCAAGCGCAGCTTCGATTAGAATTGAATCATCGGCGCGGTCGCTTACGGCGAGTGAGGCGATTCCGGCGGCGTCGCCGTCATGGCGCGCGATGGCTGCACGGGCGCTCAGCAGCGCCGTCCCTGCGTCCCCGTCTACGCGTCCAAGATGATCGTATCTCAGGCTCTGCCCGAGTTCCACCGCGCGCAGCGCTTCTTCGCGCAGTCCACGCAATTCCAAAGCCCATGCGCAAAGAGCTGCGGCTGCGGCGCGAGCAGTGCCGTGCAATCCTTGTGGGATTTGCGGCGGCGTTTCATCTAAGCTGCTCGAGGCTACGCGCGCGTGCAATTCGCGCATTACCAAACGTTCGCGCTGCTCTGCCGGCAGTAATGCGGCAACCGCACAAGCGCGCTGCGGATCGGTCTCGAACAGGGCTTCCAAAAGCCGCTCGACGTCCGTGCGCTGATCCGTTTGAAGTACATCCTGTATCCGGCGCTCCAGGATCGCAACGCTTTCCGCGTACACGTAAAACAAGCGCCGAACCGAAATGCCGCAGCGCTTCGCGGTGGTCTCGCGCGAAAGGTTCTGCCGGATGGTGAACTCGAGTAAGACTTGGCGGTGCAGCGCATACGGTGCGCCGAGCTCCTCGAACGCGCGTTCAGCGATTGCGGCCAGGGCTTCACGAACGGACGGCGCGCCCATTGCGGCTTGCAGCCCAACGCCGAACCTGTGGCGTTCGAGCCGGCCGTTGACGCGTGCTGCCCGCAGAAGGCTACGTAGCTGTGCCGAGTACTCCATGGCGCTGCTTGAAGCATGCGCTTGCGCGGGCGCCGTTCCCACGCGGATGGCATAACTATGGCATAAAGGTGCGCTCGCGCTGTTCCGGTACGACGAAGTACCCGAGCAGCGCCATTAAGCCTGCGAAGACGCATGCGACGGCCGCAAACACCGCCATCGCCACCGCAAAGTCCGGTTGGCCGGCGGGCGTGCGGAACGTGTGGGAAGCAAGCACCGCTTCGATGGTGAGCGTTCCGGACGCGAGCAGGTTACCGAATTGGTAGGTAAACCCGGGGAAGGTTCCGCGCAATTCGGGCGGCGAGATTTCATTCAAGTGCGCGGGAATGACGCCCCACGCGCCTTGGATCATGAATTGCATCAAGAATCCGCCAATTGCCAGCAGCGCAATCGTATTGCTGAACGCCCAAAGCGGAATGATGGCTAATGCCAGAACGCAGCATGCGATGATGGTCCTTCGGCGGCCGATGCGCTGCGAGAACGCGCCGAAGAATATGCCGCCCGCAATTGCGCCCACGTTTGCGATAATGTTTATCGTTCCCGCAAGTCCGGGGCTCAGGCGGTGTTGTCCGTCAAGAAATGCGCTGACATACGGATCCTGCGTTCCGTGCGACATGAAGTTCATGCCCGCCAAAAAGAAGATGCAATAGACGAATAGCGGCCAGCGCGCTTTAAAAACGCGCAGCAAGAGGTGCGGCGCCTGTGCGATGCGTTCGGCCTGCCCGTGCAGCCATGCCGGCGATTCCGGCACGTTTCTACGGATGAAAAAGATTAGAAGTGCCGGCAGCGTGCCGATGACGAACATGCCGCGCCAACCGATGTGCGTAAACAGCGTGGCAAACACGAGGCTGGCGAGCAAATATCCGCATGCGTAGCCTTCCTGAAGCATTCCGGAAAACAGGCCACGGCGCTGGGCGGGGAGTGCTTCCATCGCGAGCGCGGCACCAAGGCCCCATTCGCCTCCCATTGCGATTCCGTACAAGGCGCGCAGCACGATAAAGACGGTTAAATTCGGTGAAAACGCCGTTGCGAGCTCCAACACGGAGAAACATGCGAGGTCGATCATCAGCGGAATGCGGCGGCCGTACCGGTCGGCAATCCACCCGAAGAGTAATGCGCCGACGGGACGAAGCGCGAGCGTCAGCGTTACGGCCACTGAAGCGGCTATGAACGAGGCGTGCAGATCCGCGGCCACGTGCCGCAAGACGACGACTACGAGAAAGAAATCGAACGCGTCCAGCGTCCAACCCAGGAAGCTGGCGATAAAGGTATTGCGCTGATCGCGCGTCAGCGCGGGCTGCTGCAGCCCTACGTCCCCGTCGGCGCCGGGCTGGCTACAGGCGTGGCTTGCTCGAGCGGCATATCGCCCGGTACGCCCGGAACGCCCGGAGCGCCCGAATCTGCGCTCGCTGCAGCGCTTGGTGCAACGCTCGGCGTTGCGGACGGTACGGCAATTGCATCACCGTACAGCACCAGCGCATATGTCGAGCCCTTCGGAATCGTCATTTTGGGCGGCGCAAACACGAAGGTCAACGTCCGATCTTTGAGTGCCGACTTATTGAACGTCCACAGGGGTTTGTAGTTGGTATGCTTCTTGCTGGTTTGCACTTGAAAAACTTGTATGGCAAAGCCGCGCTTGCCCAGTTGTTCTTTCGGCAACGTGAACGTGGCAATCGCAGAGTCAGTCAGCGGAAAATCTCCGCTTGTGGTCAGCCGGACCATCATCACCGGAACGACTCGCTGCGCGACCGGCGTACTGCGGTACATCGGGGGAGCATCGGTCGGGAGCGCTTGCGCTTGCAGCGTCACACCCGGGGTCGGTGAGGGCGAGGGCGTGGGCGAACCGCCGGGCGAGCTGCTGGAGGCAGGCGTCGGCGTGGGAGTCGGAGTGGGTGTTGGGCTAGGCGTCGGCGTTGGTTTGGGTTTTGAGCCCGGTGAAGGGGAAGGCGTGGGCGCCGGCAGGTTAAAGCGCAACAAACACTCGTAGCCGTCGATCGTTGGCGGACATGCAAATCCCGCGGGTGCATCGCTCACTGAATATTGCGCCACGGTAACCGCCGGCGTTGCCGATGCATTAGGGCTTACCGAAACCCGTGCTTCGGGAACCCCGCCCGGCCCGTATGGGCCGCCGGTCGATCCTTCGGGCATCGGGATGGTATTCGGCATCCCCGTACCGCTGCTAAAATTTCCCGAACATGCGGTTGCGATGACTGCCACGGCGGCAACGACGATCTGCAAAAGGCGGTTGGCGGGCTGGATCATTGCTTGGTATCAACCTTTGCTTGAAGTTCCGCCATAAATTCACCCAAGGGGACGGTGCGTTTCTCTTCGATGCCCCGCTCGTTGACATTCACGGTTCCGTCGGCGGCCTCTTGTTTGCCTACTACCAGAATGTACGGCACTTTTTGCGTCTTCCAGTGCCGGATCTTGTAGCCGAGTTTTTCATTTGATTCGTCGACTTCGGCGCGGAATCCGCGTGCATGCAATGTGTCGCGAACCGAACGTGCGTACTCCGTTTGATGTTCGGATATCGGCGCCACTACCGCTTGCACCGGCGCAATCCAAGCGGGGAAGTTGCCGCCGTAGTGCTCGATGAGAATGCCGAAGAAGCGTTCAAGCGAGCCGGCGAGCGCGCGATGAATCATCACCGGTGTGTAGTCGGCGTCTTTTCCGCGATATTTTAGGCCGAAGCGCTGCGGCAGCACGAAATCGACCTGAACCGTGCCCAGCTGCCATTTGCGCCGGATGGCGTCCCGGACCATGATATCGAGTTTCGGTCCGTAAAACGCACCGCCGCCCGGATCGATTTCGTAAGGGAAGCCGTGACGCTCGAGCGCTTTGCGGATTGCGTCCTCGGCGAGGGGATCGGTCGGCCCGCGCAACGGCTCTACGCGCGTGGAAAGCACGTACTCCACATCGGTAAACCGGAATGCGTTCATCAGGCGCAGTGCCTCCTCGACCGTTTGTTCGAATTCTGCCTGCAACTGTTCGGGCATGCAGAACAGATGCGCGTCGTCTTGCGTGAAGCCGCGCACGCGCGTAAGTCCGTGCAGCACACCGCTGCGCTCAAAACGGTACACGGTGCCGAACTCGGAAAAGCGAACCGGCAGATCGCGATAGCTGCGCAAGTGGCTTTTATAGATGAGAATGTGCCCCGGACAGTTCATGGGTTTGAGTCGAAAGCGCTGTTCCTCCACATCCAAGACGCCGAACATATTTTCCGCGTAATTTTCAAGGTGCCCGGATATCTCGAATATCCGTTCGTTCACGATATGCGGCGTAACGACGGGCTGATAGCCGCGTTCGCGCAATCCCTCACGAATGAAGTTTTCGATGATGCCGCGCACCACCGCGCCCTTGGGATGCCAAAAGATCAATCCGCCGCCGGCATCTTCCTGGATGCTGAACAGATCGAGCTCTTGCCCGAGTTTGCGGTGGTCGCGTTTTTGCGCTTCTTCGATGTCGCGCAGGTACTGGTCGAGCTCATCCTGCGAATGCCAAGCCGTTCCGTAGATGCGCTGAAGCATCGGGTTGTGCACATCGCCGTGCCAATACGCGCCCGCAACGCTGGTCAATTTTACCGCGCCGATCTCCCCGGTGCGCTTGGCGTGGCCTCCCCGGCACAAATCGGTGAAGTCGCCGATCGTGTACAGTGTGATAGGCTCGCCTTCAGGGATCTCGCTAGCGAGCTCAACCTTGTACGGATTGCCTTGAAAACGGTCGATCGCTTCTGGCCGCGTGACTTGGCGGCCGGTCATCTCGTAATCCGCATCAATGATCTCACGCATCCGTTTCTCCAGACGTTCCAAGTCTTCGGGCGTGAACGGCGTGGAGCGATCGAAATCGTAGTAAAAGCCTTGCTCGATGGCCGGACCAATCGTGGGCTTAGCTTCAGGGAAAAGATCCTGCACCGCATAGGCGAGCACGTGGGCCGCCGTATGCCGCAGCGCGGGCAAGGAAGCGCGATGTTCTTCGGCCATCTTCACGGTGCAGGCTCTTGGCCGAACGTACGCGAGGTGCCTTGTGCGGGGTATACGCGCGTGAGCGGGGTATCGGAGCGGACATGCGGCCGAGCCCCCGGGTATAGACCACACACGTTAATGGCGGAGAAGTAATCAGCGGATGAATACCACGGACATCTCGCCCGCGGCAGCGGGCACAATCAATATCGGCGACGATATGCCGGTGTACCGGATGGGTTACGGCGCCATGCGTTTGTGCGGACCCGGAATTTGGGGCTGGCCGCAGGATCGCGAGAACGCCCTGCGCGTATTGCGCCGCGTTCTCGACATCGGAATCAACTTGATCGATACGGCCGACGCGTACGGTCCCGAAGTAAACGAACTTCAGATATCGCAAGCGCTGTATCCGTATCCCGCCTCGCTGCACATCGCTACGAAAGGCGGAAATACCCGTCCGGGTCCCGGGCAATGGGTGCCGGATTGCCGGCCCGAGCGGCTCAAGCGGTGTTGCCAGGAATCGATGCGGCGGCTTCGCCTGGACGTGATCGATCTCTATCAACTGCACACGGTGGACGAAAAAGTCCCGTGGGCCGAACAAGTTGGCGCACTTCGAGAGCTCCGTGATCAAGGAAAAATCCGGCACGTGGGACTTTCCAATGTATCGTTGAGTGAGCTGCGCGAAGCGGAAACGATCGTACCGATCGCTACCGTGCAAAACCGTTACAACTTGGCGTATCGCGGCGAGAGCGACGTCATCGTCGACTACTGCGAGCGAAATAACATCGTCTTTCTGCCTTGGTTTCCGCTGGGAAACAATTCGCAGGAGATTAGCGAGAACACCGAGGTGCAGGCCGTCGCAAAGGCGCACGGTGCCAGCGTACGTCAGATTGCGCTCGCCTGGTTGCTCTATCGCTCGCCGGTGATTGTCCCCATTCCCGGGACCGCGAGCATTGAACATCTGGAAGAGAATACGCGTGCGGCGTCAATACGGCTGAGCGATGAAGATCTTGTGCGCCTGGATTTGCGCCGGCCGCACAGTTCGCATCATGGAGTGCACGATGAACGATAGTGAAATTGAACGGCATATCGAGACACTGGTGGCTGAAGAACACGAACTCTATGAGCGCGCGGACGATAAACCGCTCACGGAATCGGACCGGGAGCGGCTGGAGAACGTCAACGTGCAGCTCGATCGCTATTACGATCTCCTGCGACAGCGCCGAGCGCGGCGCGAGTTCGGCCAATCCCCCGAAGATACGCACATGCGTTCCGGCAAAACGGTCGAGGAATATCTTCAGTAATTCTTCGCGCCTGCGCGTATGGAGCGATCAGCCTTGATTGTCCGGCGAACGGTTCGTGAGCTCAACACCGAGCGGTGCAAACGACGTTGAGGAGAACGACGCCGCCGAATGAGGGGTCGTAAGCCGTAGCCGGCGTCCGCGGATATCGACCGAACGAATCGCAACTTCAATGGTTTCGCCGATCTCATAGTCCTGAGGATCTGCATCGCGGTCGCTCAGCGTTCCGACGATACCCGGCGCAACCTCAACTTCCAAACGCGGATCTTTCGCCACGACTTTGCCTTCCACGACATTACCGTTCCGTAGCGTTGCGGCATGATCGCGCCATGGATCCGCCATCGTTTGCTTGCGCGAGGCGGCAATCTTCTTTCCGCCGTTTTCGACCCGCATGATGCGCACTTGAAAACGATCGCCGACTTGAACGGCATCCGAAGCTTTTGCGATGCGATCGAACGACAACTCGCTCAAGGGAACCAGCGCATCGACACCGGCCCCGAGATCCACGAATGCCCCAAAATCCGTAAGCCGCAGTACGGTGGCCTCGCGCTCATCACCGATGGCAAGAGAGCGTACGAGCTCCTCGCGCGCCTTGCGCCGCTCTTCCTGCATGGCTCGCCGATGCGAAACGACCAGGCGTTTTCGTGCTTCGTCGACGTCCAACACTTTTAACGAGAGCGTGCTTCCCGTCAAGCTTTCAATCGGCGTGCCTTTGGGCACGCCGGCTTGCGATGCGGGAAGAAAACCGCGATATCCGTCGATATCGACGAGCAGGCCGCCTTTTACCGGAGCCTTCACCGTGGCCTGAATCGTTTCGCCGCTTGAACGCGCATCCAGTAAGCGTTGCCACGCGGCGAGCGCTCGAGCGCGCCGCTCGTCGTTTGGTGATTCGTTCATGCTCTCCCCGCCTCCAGTTCGCCGTCACCGGGAAGGGCTCATCCGGCGTGAGCGTTGCACCGCAACGACGCAAGCGAGCGATACACGGCTCACGATTTTCCCGTAAAGGTTTGATACAGATAAATAAGTGCTGCGGCCGAAACGATAACCGTGACCGCCCAACCGGCGGCTGCTAGCCAAGGTGAAAGCCGCCATTTGCCGCTTGGGTCGACATTCCGTGCAGCCAGGCACATGAAAAACAACGTGATTGGCGTGGCTATCCCGCCCGCAATCGAACTCATGAATAACAACCGGATCGGTGTGACGCCCACAAATGTTATGGCGCAGCCGCACGCAGCTACGACGAGCATCGTCACGTAGAAGCGTGGTGCTTGAAAAAACTTTGCATTCAAACGCCCGCTCCAACCGAACATTTCGCTCACCACATACGCCGAGGTCGCCAAGAGCACGGGCAACGCCAACAGCGCGGAGCCCAGAAGGCCGATTCCAAAAAGCGTTCCGGCAAAGCGGCCGGCGAGCGGAACGAGTGCGTTCGCGGCGTCTTGCGCCGTTTCGACACGATGGTGATGCACGCCCAGGGTCGCAGCCGTCGTGATCACGATAAACCAAAACGTTATGCCGGCCCCCACTGCGCCGAACGTTGCGTCTATTTGAACCAAACCCAAGCGCCGTAACGGTGGCGAATCTTCGGAAACTTCTACGCCTTGCCAAACATATGCATATGCCGTCAACGTCGTTCCGAGTAGCGCAATCGCTCCGGCAATATAATCCCTGGACCATGAAAAATGCGGTATGAACGAGTCGACCAACACCTGGTGCCAATCGGGGTGCGCCATGAATGCCGTGATTACGTAGCTGATGAACGCCAGCGGAATAACGACAAGGAAGCGTTGCACGTCGTCATACGTTCCGAAGATGAGCAGCGCCAGCGACACGATGGCAAGCGGAATGACCCACCAGAGATAACCGATGCCGGTGAGGAGCCCGAGCGCCGCTCCGCCACCTTCCAAGTCGGCCGCGAACGTCAGGACGTTCACGATAAGGACTGCCAACAACACGACAAAGGCCGCAACGCGTCCGTAACGGCTTCGAACGATGTCTT
>DASRSF010000025.1:0-9306 GCA_035656615.1 Vulcanimicrobiaceae bacterium
GCCTGGTCCGCAAAATGCACAAAATATGGCTCAAGGAGCACAAAGGCCAGCCGCGGATCGCCGGCGGTACGCGCTTCGCGCAACTGCTGCATCGCTTCCGTGAGGTGACCGAAGCCGGCCAGTGCGACCGCGAGAGCTACGGGAGAAATGAACTCCCCTTGTACGTACGAGCCAAACTCGTGATACAGGCGAAACGCCGTATCGTGATTGCCGTGCAGCGCTTGCAGATAAATCAGCGCTGAAATTGCGCATTGGCGGCCATTGAAGTCACATTCGTCCATCGGCGCTGATTGACCGTAGACGATCTCCGACAAGCGCTCGCGTGCGCCTGCGATGTTACCACCAAAAAGATACGCGGCGCCGAGCAGGTAACGGGCAAACGTTGCGGCGGGTTCGATTGCGACGATCGCTTCCAGTGTGTGAATCGCTTGCTCGTAGTCCCGCGCGTAGAACAAACTCAATGCCGCGAGCGTTCGCAACACCAGTGAACCGGGCGACCAGTTCATTCCCTCTTGCGTGGCGATGAGCGCGCGTTGCGGACGGCGGTCGGCAAGGAACGCCTGCGCTTGAATGGCGTGCATCAGCTCGAAGTCGGGCCGCGCCGTCGCGGCGGCCCGAAGCTCGTCGAATGCACGCTCCGCCTCATGGTCCTGCCATAACGCCACTCCGGCCAGCACGCAGTGGGCCCCGGGCGAATGCGGGTCCAAAAGCAACGCGTGCGCCGCCGACTCCCTTGCGCGTTCCCATCCCGCCGACGGCTGCTGATAGCAACGCAATGCCGTCTTGAGGTGCGTCTGCGCGGCGCCTGAGTATGCCGGTTCGTAGTCAGGACTGACCTGCGCGGCTCGTTTAAAAAATTCTAGGCTCGAACGCAAGCCTGCCTGCGTTCCCAAACGCGCGAACGCCGTGCCGTTTCGATACAGCTCTTGGGCGATTAAATCATGACCTTGCTCGCCCGGTGGCGGAGCGGCCGGATGCACCGCTTGCGCGGGGACGGCGAACATGTAGCCGCGCCCATGAATGGTCGAAATGATCCGGTGCGGCTTGCCGGCATCGTCCAACGCACGGCGCGCCAAACAGATATGCTGCGCAACGTTGCTGTCGGTTATGGGTTCACCTTGCCATACCACCTCAATCAGTTCGTTCAGCGTGACGACCGACCCACGACGCGCGGCAATATATGCAATAACCTCAAAAACCTTACGCGAAAGGCGCAGCGGCTTGCCGCTCTTGGTCAACGTGCCTTCCTTTAGGTCTAGACGAAACTGCCCGAACGTTACGATTGAGTCATCGGCGTATTCATAAGCCAGCATCCAAATTCAAACTAACATAAATCTATAAAAATAAAATGAAATCTTCTAAAACCTCAATGAAATTGAGACTATTTTGAAAATGAAATTTGGATTAAGATGAACGGGCTTTGAGGCTATTTTAGAAACGTGTTGTTAAACTGCAACACGAACCCGAACAAAAAACGATTGAATGCATACGCACGGCCGAGGTATAAGCCGGGGGCCACTAGCCGCAATTCATCGCGAATGTAACGCGCGGCAATGGACGTTCGCGAATAATCAAGCACGATGCACGGCTTGCCGTCAAAACGGCTGGCATCTTCGTAAACGAACGCGACGACTGCCGGCAGATGCATCGGCGTGATCGAGTTCGTCAGGATACCGTGATCGCGGAAAAATGTTTTTCCTTGCCAGAATAACGCACCAATCAGTTGCGCCGTGACGGCACTATAGGGCGTACCGGGAAACATGAGCGCGGTACCTGATCCGAATCCGTTAGGGACCGGCCCGGCTTCAGAAGCGCCGAAGAGCGCATCGAGCTCGCCTTGCGGCGTTGCGAGCAGGCGGGCTCCCTCGACGGCGTGCATATGCCCGTGCTTGGCGGGATGCTCCCGTGAATCCCCGCACCCAAGATGACAGGCCTATGGCACCGCTTCGAGCAATCGTGTGAGTAATGGCTGTGCTTTTGGACGGCGAGGGGTATGCGCAGGTACTACCGCCGCCCTTGAAATGGGCCGGCGGTAAACGCTGGCTCGTACCGCATTTACTTCGCTATTGGAACGAGCATTCGCGGTGCCGTCTGGTCGAGCCGTTCGCCGGCGGACTCGCAGTGACGCTAGGTCTTGCGCCGCGGCGAGCGCTGCTGAACGACGCGAATCCGCATCTGATCGCGTTTTACCGGTGGCTTCAGCGCGGTTTGGACGTCGACGCAAGTGGGATCCAATTTACCAACGAGCGCTCCGTATTCGCACGCAACCGGCAGTTATTCAACGAGCTTGTGCGCAACGGGCAAGCGGAGAGCGTGCAGGCCGCGGCCCTATTTTATTATTTGAACCGCACGGGTTACAACGGACTGTGCCGTTTCAATGCACGCGGCGTTTTTAACGTGCCGTTCGGACGCTACAAGAGCATTCCGTACCGCCGCGATTTTTCCGATTATAAATCGGCATTCGAACCCTACGAATTTGTGCACGGGGATTTCTCTTCGCTTGCGCTGCGGAGTGCGGATTTCGTGTACGCCGATCCGCCGTACGACGTTGAGTTCACATCGTACTCGGCGGGCGGATTTACTTGGGATGATCAAAAGCGTCTGGTGAAGTGGCTGGCTGGACATACCGGTCCCGTCATCGCCTCAAATCAGGCAACGCCGCGGATACTGCGCCTCTATCGAAGTATGGGGTTCGAGGTCATGACCGTTGCCGCGCCGCGAAGGATCAGCTGCGACGGCAACCGCGACGACGCGCAAGAAATGATCGCCGTGAGGAACCTGTAGCCGATGCTTTTTCCGGGCAGCGCAGGTACGCGCACGGGTTCAACGCTGGAGGTCATGGTGGAGGCCGTTTTGCTGAAGAACAGCTATGCGGTCGTTAAACAGCAGATTGTCGGAAGCAAGCCGGGCGGCGGCCGGCACAAAGTCGACCTCGTGGGCATGCGCCCTAACGGAACGAAGTTTTTGGTTTCGCTCAAATGGCAGCAAACTGCCGGAAGCGCCGAAGAAAAAGTGCCGTTCGAAGTCATTAAACTGCTGCACGCGCTTCGGGAAAATCCCGCATTCGACAAGGCCTACATCGTCGTCGGGGGCGACGGATTCAGCCCAGGATTGGTGCAGTTTTACCTATCGGAGGAGTTCCGATCGTATATTCGAGAGTCGCAAAAGATCGAGATTCTTACGCTGAACGACGTTATCACGCGTGCGAACAAAGGGAATTTATAGCGGCTTTCCAGGCGTGAAGCGTAGTGCGAGGCCGTCGATGCAGTACCGCAATCCCGTGGGCTTGGGGCCGTCGTCAAAAATGTGTCCTAAGTGACCCGCGCAGCGGCGGCAATGCGCCTCAGTTCGCTCTTCGATCAGTTCATGATCCGAACGTGTCGTTATGGCATCCGGAAGCGGCTTCCAAAAACTCGGCCAGCCGTCGCCGCTGTCGTATTTGGTTTTTGAGGAGAAAAGCGGCAACGCGCATCCCGCGCAAAAATACGTACCGGCGCGGTGTTCGCCGATGAGCGGACTGCTGTTCGGCGGTTCCGTCCCGTTTTCACGCAAAATGTGATACTGGTCCGGCGTAAGGACTTTACGCCAGTATGCGTCGTTCGGCTGCGTCCATGCGCCCAGCAATACCGCGGCTCCCGCAATGGCGGTGCCGCGCAGCCACGCAGCGCGGGTCAAATGTTGATGTGGCATGCAGCGCCGCCATTCTTTTCAAAATACCGCTGGTGGTATTCTTCGGCGGGATAGAACGTGCTCGCGTCCACAATTTCGGTCACGATCGGCCGGTTCTGGTTCTGCTGTTCGCGCGCGAGCGATGTTTTCGCCAGTGCGCGCTGCTCTTCACCGGAAACGAAGATCGCGGAGCGGTATTGGGAGCCGACGTCCGGACCTTGCCGGTTAAGGGTTGTTGGGTCGTGAATCTGCCAAAAGACGTCAAGCAATCTCTCGTACGAGACGCGTGAGGGGTCGTACGTTACCTGCACCGCTTCGGCGTGGCCGGTGCGACCGCTGCATACCTGGCGGTATGAGGGACTTGCGGTTTTTCCGCCGGTGTAACCGCTTACGGCTTCGGTCACGCCCGGGACTTGCCTGAACGCCGCTTCGACGCCCCAAAAACACCCTGCCGCAAAAATTGCCCTTTCTGTACTGCTCATGTACTCTATGAACGCCCCGGCTGCGGGGTTGGATTCATCAGCGGGCACCCCGGCGTTGCAGGGTCCAAAATTGCAACCCCATCGGGAGCGCCGCCGGCGCCGTCGGGTTCAGGTCGTAGCCGCTCATTTCGGCCGGAACAACCGCACCCAGCCGGTTCGAATATAGATAAATGACCGGAAGGTCCTGGCTTGCCAACTCTTGGTAGCGGTTCAGAGCGGCTCGCGCAGCGCGCGGGCCGGCAGCCGTGCGTGCTTGCTCGATCGCGCGATCGATTTCGGAATTGCTGTAATATCCGTAGTTGTAGCCGCCCGCGGCTCGGGTTTGCGAGGAATCATAATACTTAAAGTCGTCGGGATACGGCGGCAAGATGATTCCGCGCAAGGCGACTTGGAACCGGCTGGCGTGCAAATCTTCAAAAAACGTTTGAATTTCTTCGCTCTCAAGGGTGCAATTGATCCCGACGGCCTTCAGGTTTGCTTGAATGAGCTCGGCGACGTTATTTGCTACCGCGTCGGTCGCGCCGCCGTTTTTAATCGTCAAGCGCATAACCACGCCGTTCTTCGTGCGCACGCCTTCACGCAGGCGCCATCCCGCGGCATCGAGTAGTGCAGCGGCTCTTGCGGGGTCGTAATCATAGCGGCGTATCGCGCGATTATAGTACGGGGAAAACGAGGGCACGGGGCCGTTTAAAACGTCGGCCTGCCCGCTCATGATGCCGTTTACGATGAAACGGCGGTTCAGCGCATACATCATGGCTTGCTTCACGCGCGGATCGTGCATCCAGGCAATTGCGGGATCGCGGTAATTCGGCAAGAGCAAAAACGTCACGTTCCACGGCCAGTTGACGAAGCGGTGATCTCCGCGCAAGCGCGTGTGAACGCGCCACAGGTTCGGCGGAATATCGGTGACGTCGACTTCACCGGCGTCAACGGCGGCATAGAGCGAATCTTGTTGCGGATACACCCGAAATGCCAGCCGAGGCAGCCGCGCGGGCCGACCCCAATACTTCGGATTGCGTTCGATGATGACGTACGCGTCCGGGACGCTTCGCGCAATGAGCCACGGGCCGCTGGTGACCGGGTGCTGATTGAACGCGACATCGGTATTCACGAAGCGCGCTTCAGCGTCCGAGAGCGGTGAGAACCTTCCTAAAAGATGCTTTGGCAGCGGCAACGTTTCGCCCAGTGCGTTGGTGAGAAACGGCGGCGAGGGCTTGCGCAGGCGCAGTTCGACGGTGTGCGCATCCAGCGCGCGTACGGATGCCGGAATCATCAACCCGAAGTCGCCGCTGTTGCCTTCAATCAACCCCGCGTTGTCGCCCAGCAGCAAGGAAAAGACAACGTCGTTTGCCTCGAGCGGAGCGCCGTCGGACCAGTGGGCATTCCTGCGCAAGTGCAACACGTACCGGGTACCGCCCTCGGAAATGTCTACGCGGTAAGCAAGGCTGGTCGACCAACGCGGCAACAGGTTTGGTCCTAGGTCCACCAGTGGTGAATAGATTTCGTCGGCCATCATTTTCGCGGCCGATCCAATCGCCGTGAGCGGGTTAAAAGAATCGGGTCCGGCGATCCACGCGGTGACGACCATGTCCGGATCGCGAGTCTCCGAGGCACGTGCACCGCAGGCTGCAGGCACGAGCGCCAGCAGCATCGCCACGAGCAAGCGGAGCCGGCTCATGAACCCGCCGGCGAGCGATCGCCGCGTTCGCGCAGCCAATCGCCCAAGAAGTTGAACGCGCATACCGTTGTCAGGATCGCTAGACCCGGCGGCAATATCAACCACCATGCGCCGGCGAAGATGTCGCTTTGCGCGCTTGAAAGCAAATTGCCCCACGAAGGGGTCGGCGCCCGTACGCCGATGCCCAAGTAGGAAAGCGCTGTTTCCGCAAGCATTGCGGTGGCAATCATGAACGTCGTCGTCGTGATAATTGTTCCGGCGGCATTCGGTACGATGTGCCGGAAAATAATGCGGCGGTCCCCCGCACCAACCGAACGTGCCGCTTCCACGTACAGGCGCTCTTTCAATGTGAGCACTTCGCCCCGAACGAGTCTGGCCGGTCCCAGCCATGACGTAACGCCGATAACGATCATGAGCGTAACGATGCTCCCATGAAACATCGATGCCAGAAGCAACAGCAAAAATAGCGTAGGTACGCTCAGGAATACGTCGACGATACGCATCAGCAGCGTGTCCAGCCATCCGCCGTAATAGCCGCTCACCGCGCCGTACGAGGTTCCGATGAGCATCGCCACCAATGCCGCGATTGCACCTACGGATAACGTTATGCGGCCGCCGACGAGCAGCCGCGCAAGTTCGTCGCGACCCAGTCCATCGGTTCCAAGCGCATGCGGTCCGCCCGGCGCGGCATAGGCGTGCGCGACGTCGGTTGCATCAGGCTGCAGCCGAAGCATCATTGGGAGGAGCCAACACGCAAGCACGATTGCAAGCACCCAGCACAGGCTTACTGCGGCCGGCGTGCTAACCCGCAGCGGGCGGTACGCCGGAAACGCTTGCTCAATCATACCGCACGCGTGGATCGACGATGCCGTACAGTACGTCGGCTAACAGGTTGCCCGCAACGACGAGCACCGCGGTAAAGACCGTCATTCCCAGCAGCGTGGAGTAATCGCGGTTTACCGCCGATTGCCAAAACAATTGTCCCATTCCCGGATACGCGAAGATCTGTTCGGTGATGACGGCGCCGCCGAAAAGCGCTGGAAGCGTTCCCCCAAGCAGCGTGATAAATGGAATCAGTGCGTTGCGTAACGTGTGACGAAACAGCACCGTGCGTGTCGCCAAACCTTTTGCCACCGCTGTGCGCGTATAATCTTCACGCAGCTGTTCGATCATACTGCCGCGGATGTAGCGGCTCCAGCCGGCCAGCGACACGATCGCAAGCGTCGCGGCGGGAAGGACGAGGTGCGCAATGCGCGAGGGCCAATCGAAGTTGGTCGTATCGATGCTTTGCAATCCGCCGACCGGAAACCAGCGAAGCGAAACCGCAAAGATGGCGATGAGCAGCGTCCCAAACCAGAACGTCGGCATAGACCATGCGAGAAAGACCGCCAGGCCGGCGATGCGATCGAAGAGACTGTTCGAGCGGTACGCTTGGTACACGCCGAGCGGCACCGCGATCAGAACTGAGCACAGCAGGGCAACGCTCATAAGAAGAAGCGTCTGCGGCAATCGCTGTGCGATAAGTGTGACGACCGGCTGCTGCTTGAGATACGAAAACCCCAGATCGCCGTGCAAGAGCGCGCCAAGCCATGCAGCGTATTGTTGCGGCCACGGCTTGTCCAATCCAAGTTCTCGCGTCAGCGCGGCAAGTTGCGCAGGCGTGGCTTTCTCACCGGCGAGCGCCGCGGCGGGGCCTCCCGGCGCCAAGTGGATCAGCGCGAACGTTAAGATCGTTACGCCCAGTAACGTTGGTATCGCGAGCAGCAGCCGCCGAACCAGAAATCCGGTCACGTATTACCAGCGATAGGTGCCGATCGCATCCCACTGATACGGTTGCGTCGCGTCCCAAGCGAAGAAACATTCCCCGATGGCGCCGACCTGTTTGCTCACGTCAAGCGATGCGGTAATCTCGTCTGCCGGCGGAAAGCCGTTACGGCCTTCGGAATCCGTTTGTCCGCCCATGCTCACCGGCAACTTCCGGCCGGAAAGGTAGAGCAACCGATCGTATGAGCTTTTGAGTAGAACGCGCACTTGCTCCGGCGTAGTCGGTTCGCGGCGCATCATCCGCCAATACGACATCGGTTGAAGCACGTCGCTATACTTAGCAATCTGCGGATAAGGATACTTGAGGTTATCCAGGTGTTCCAAATACGGATCTTCCACGGTCGAGACGATGAGGTAGTGCGGGCCAAGGGCTTCACGCAGGTATGAAGCATACATCCACAATGCGTTCAATCCATTTGGATCGCCGCCCATGAATTCGTCGCCGCGCTCCAAATCGATGGCCAAACCCGTGAACGGCGTGCCTTTTGCGGTTCGGTAATATGCAGTTTTAACGCTGGCCGCAAGATCTTCCACGGTGAGGTCGCGTGGGACGCTCCAACCAATGGTCCCGATCCCATGCGCCGCCAAACCGTCGATAATTGCATCGATCGTGGGTTTTGCTTCCGGAGTGATCTCCCAGTATGCACCGTACGCGGTGCGCAGTTCGACGTAATGTAAACCCGCTCGTATCGCCTGGTCGACGATGTGCTGCGGATTGAGGTGTTTGTAATAGATCGCGTCGGTCGGATTCGCGGTGAAATACAGCCACATCGCCTTGCCGGCGGCATTGTCGATAGCGGTTGCCGGCGGAGCCGGCAGCGCCGGAACCGGACGCAGCGAAACGGCGGGATACCCGGAGCGATACACGATGTACCGGTACGCGGTACCGGGCAGCACGGAGGAATCGCGGTACGTCGAGCTCGGTCCGGCGATGACTGCCAGGGTTCGCCGTGTCCCATCCCCGTTGACGCGTACGATTCGCGTCATGCGGTTTTCTTGCGGAAACCAGCCGATCTGAATCTCGCGCGGACCAACCGCCTGCGCAAGTACGCGCGGACCGCGCCATGTGCGAGTGTCGGCATGTTCTATTTGCGTTCCAAGTGCGGGCTGGTTGGCGCGAACCGTCATGGAGAGCGGGCCATTGCGGTGCGTCTTGAGGATCGCCGAAGGCTGCCCGTAGCGCAATCGCGTCTGCCATTGGACGTAGCCGTCGTGCGAGGTCCAGTCGATATCACTGTTGGCCATGATGCGCGTAGGGCGCCCCTGCGCATCAAAGAACTTGCTTACGAGCAGCCATTGCGCGTTACCGTCCGCGTCGAATCCAAGCGGCCGTGCATCAAGCGCAAATCGTACTGCCGGTTTGCCGTAGTACACAAGCCCGGTCGGCGTGGGCGAGGGATTCGGTACGGGTGTCGGGGTTGGGCCGGCTTGCGAGAGCAGCGCCCCGAGCAACAACGGCAATGCAAATATCATAACGTATTTCTTCTACAAAAAGAAGGGCGATGCTTGCGCATCGCCCTGCGGATTTCCACGATACGCGCTACGTCTTCAGTCCGATGAAGAACGAGAACGTACGCGGGCTCTGCGTGTAGTTCTGGTAGATGTATCCGGGACTCGAGTTGATACCCGACGTTGGGCCGTTAAACGGGAAAC
>DASRSF010000026.1:0-8694 GCA_035656615.1 Vulcanimicrobiaceae bacterium
ATCGACGCCGCTGCGAAGCGCATCTTTGATGCCCTGCGTCCCGATGGCGTGCGCGCCGACGCGCAAGCCGTGCCGGTGCGCCTCTTCGCACGCTGCGCTCATTTCCTCAGGTGTAAGCTGCGCCAAGCCCGGAACCGCGCCCTTGGTCAGCACGCCGCCCGTTGCGATCAGCTTGATGCAATCGGCGCCGGCCAGCCGCTGCTCGCGCACGCCCTTGCGCGCGTCCCATGGGCCGTCTATCGCGCGTCCGATGGGCCAGCCGTGACCGCCCGTCATGCACAAAACGCGCCCTGCCGCGCGAATACGCGGGCCGGGAACGCCTCCTCGCGCGATGGCCTCGCGCAGTTCGATCGAAATATTTTCGCTCGCACCCAAATCGCGAATACTTGTCACGCCCGCCTTCAAACTCTTGCGAGCATTTTCAACCGCGCGGAGCATGCGATCCATCGGCGGGAGCGTTTGCACGACGGTCATCGTATCGGGTTCACCGGAGAACTCCAAGTGCGCGTGCGCGTTCACCAAACCCGGCGTGACGCAGGCGCTCTCACGGTCCGCATTTCCGGAGGCTGCACGTACGTCACGAATGCAGCCCGATCCAATCACGATATCGACATTGCGCCGCGGTTCATCCAGCGAACCGTCGTAAAAGACGCCCGCGCGCAGGATCATCTCACCATCATGCGTCACGTCGTGCTGACCGCGCGTTCCAAAGCCTGATAGGCTTTACTGGTCAGGTCGTGGCCCAAAACCCCGGCGATAAAACGCGAGGCCGCACGCACTTTCGCTAAATCAACGCCCGTCCGGATCCCCATTCCGTGCAGCATGTACAACAAATCTTCAGTTCCCAGATTTCCGGTCGCTCCGGGAGCGTACGGACAACCGCCCAAGCCGCCGCTGCTGGAGTCGAAGATCGACACGCCGTGCTGCAACGCGGCATATACGTTCGCCAGCGCAGTTCCGCGGGTATCGTGAAAGTGAAACGCAATCTTGCTCAAGGGCACCTCGCGCAGCAGCATCGGGACCAATTCGTCCACTTGGCTGGGAACACCAACGCCGATCGTGTCCCCTATTGAAATTTCGTCGCATCCCATGTCGATGAGTTTGCGGGTCACGTCGACGACGATCCCGGGCGTCACCTCATCGCCGAACGGCGAACCGAACGCGGTCGAAACGTAGCCGCGCACCCACATATTATTGGCCTTCGCGTTGCGCACGACGTCGCGAAACGTTTCAATCGACTGCTCGATTGTCATATTGATGTTGCGCTGCGTAAAGACCTGACTTGAGGCGGTGAACACGGCAATGTCGTCCGCGCCCGCGGCTTTCGCGCGTTCCAACCCTTTGACGTTCGGCGTGAGCACCGGATATCGCACGCCCGGGCGCTTGTTGATGCGCGTGAATACTTCTTGCGCGTCCGCGAGCTGCGGTATCGCTTTCGGGCTGACGAACGAAGTCGCTTCGATGACCGGCAGCCCTGACTCGGAGAGCAGATCGATGTAGCGAACTTTGTCGGCGGTGGCGATCACGGCGTGCTCATTTTGCAGGCCGTCGCGCGGGCCCATCTCGCAGACTCGTACCGATGCGGGGATGCTCATACTGCGGCTGCGTATTCGCCGCGCACCCGCGGCGGTGCTCCCAGAAAGCGCGTAATCGCCCGCAGCGTGAGCGGCCAGACCCGGTTATTGGCCAGGAATCCTTTGCTCAACATGATCAGCGGGTCGAAATGGCCGATGATATTCATGTGGTTGGCATGCGGGCCCACGATGTAATGCGTTGGAATGCGACTGCCCAAGCTCGCCGAATCGCCCCACACCAGGCCGTCGTTATCGCCGCCGCGTGAGGGAATAAGCCCCGCAATGGACAGCAGTCGTGCGCCGGGCGGAGCGATCCACGGCTCGTTGTCGAGTCGCCAATCGTACCAGCCGTGTGGTGTGCGGATCCAACGCCCGCGCGTTCCGTTGAGCCAGCTGATGAATTCCGAGTAAACGTCCATATCGCCGAATGCTTTGTCCGGTGTGCGAAGCATCATATGAATCTGCGGAAGCATGTAGGTTTGCACACCCCAGTTGGGCGTCGCAATCATGATCGTGTGGCTTACTTCTGCGGCGCGATTCGGGTAACGGCGCAAAAAGCCGCGCACGACCAGTCCTCCCAGCGAATAACCCAGCAAAACTACGGGAAATGTGCAGTCGTGCTGCCGTAGTCCCGTGAGGAAATCGGAAAAACGATCGATGCGCTCGCTAAGCGTGTCGTTGGATGGCGCAAACGTTATCGAATCGATTCCGTACTTGTCCAGCCCGGGCACTTCGAGCGTACCGCGGCGCAAAAGATCAAAGTGCTCGGGCGGCTCGTTGTACCCGGGAACCATGATCATCGTACGCACGATTACTCAAGCGCAACGAGCGGCGCGTCCGCTGCAACGATATCTCCCTCCCGCACGAAAATACCCGCGACCGTTCCGTCGGCCGAGGCTTCGATGCGGTGCTCCATCTTCATCGCTTCGAGGACGACCAGCAAATCATGCGTTGCAACCTGCTGGCCTTCATGAACCGCAATCTTCACGATTTTTCCCGGCATCGGGGCACCGACGCGGCCATTGGAGCCGCCGTGGCTGCCGTGCGCGGCCGCTGAAAGATTCGGCGGCGGTGAAAAATCCGCGTCGCTCGCAGCGGCTTTGGCGATGCGCAGATCAACTTCACCGTTGTAATCGCCGGTGAGAACAAAAACATCCGGGTCGGATGTCGCATTCGCCTCAATAGACACCTCGCGATCGTCGATGCGCAGGCGCAGCGGAATTCCCACGCCGCCTAAGCGCCAAGGCGCTTTGCCGGATAGCAAAAGGCGCGCGACGGCGGCTTGAATCTGAGCGCGGCTCGGCGCGGACGGTTTTGCAAAGATCGATTCGTCCAACCGTTCTTCCAGAAAGCGCGTTGTCGTTTCACCGCGACGAAACGCCTGGTCACGTGCGATCCAAAGCAGAAGCGGAATGTTCGCGCGTATACCGCCGATTCGGAAGTCTTGCAGTGCGCATGTGATCCGCTCGGTAGCTGCAAGCCGGTTTTCCGCCCAGACGATGAGTTTCGCGAGCATCGGGTCGTAAAAAACCGGAACCTCGCTGCCGCGCTCGACGCCCTCGTCGAGGCGAATGCCCGGCCCAGCCGGCGGATCCCATACCGTAATGGTGCCCGTAGAGGGCAAGAGGTGGTTTGCCGGATCCTCCGCATACACGCGCGTTTCAATTGCCCAACCGCGTGGCTGCACGTCCGATTGCCGCAGTGTGAGCCGTTCGCCGTTTGCGATCCGCAATTGCCAATGCACCAGATCGATTCCGTACGCCAGCTCCGTGACGGGATGCTCTACTTGCAGACGCGTGTTCATCTCCAAGAAATAGTAACTGCCGTCTTCGTCGAGCATGAACTCGCACGTTCCCGCATTGACGTACTGCACGGACTGCGCCGCGCGAACGGCTGCGCCGCCCATCGCTTCACGCAGCTGCGGCGTAAGCGCGACTGACGGCGCCTCTTCAACGATTTTCTGGTGACGTCGCTGGATTGAGCACTCGCGTTCGCCCAAGTGCAGCGTCGTGCCGTGCGCATCAGCCAGAATCTGAAACTCGATATGCCGCGGGCGTTTCAAAAACCGTTCGAGCAGCATCGTGTCGTCGCCGAAGGCCGCTGCAGCTTCACGTTTTGCCGCAGCGAGCGCTTCGTCAAAAGCTGAAAGCGACTCCACCACGCGCATGCCGCGCCCGCCGCCGCCCGCACTCGCTTTAATCAGCAGCGGGAATCCGATACGTGAGGCTTCTTTGCGCAGCTGCTCCGGCGATTGATCCTCACCGTCATATCCCGGAACCACCGGCACCCCGCTGGCGCGCACAAGCTGCTTTGCTTCGATCTTGCTGCTCATCGCGGCCATTGAAGCGGGCAAAGGACCCACGAAAATCATGCCCGCGTCTATGACGCGCTGCGCAAATGAGGCGCGTTCGGAAAGAAACCCGTATCCGGGGTGCACGGCATCGGCACGCAGCGTTTTGGCGGCCGCGATGATGGCGCCCGCGTCCAGGTATGATTCCGTAGCGGCAGGCGGACCCACGCATACCGCTTCATCCATAAATTTCAGGTGATACGCGTGCGCGTCCGCTTCAGAATAAATCCCAACGGGCGTAATGCCGAGCTCGCGGGCACCGCGCGCAACGCGTACCGCGATCTCACCGCGATTGGCAATGAGCAACCGTTGAATCATGCGCTCCACTCGGCCGAACGCCGCTCCAGAAAAGCGCGCAGACCCTCTTGCCCTTCAGGCGAAGTACGTTGCTTGGCGATGGCTTGCGCAGTCAACTCTTTGGAAGCGTCATACGAGGTCTGAGAAACGTTCGCGATCAACGTTTTTGCCGCCGCAACGGCATTTGGACCGGCGCTCAAGATTTCGTTGACGACGCGTTCGATACATACATCGAGCGTATCCGCTACGACCACCTCATGCACCAAGCCGATATGATGCGCGCGTTTCGCGTCAAAGCGTTCGCCGGTTAGAAACAGCGCCCGCGCGTGGGAACGCCCGATTTTCGCCAGTACGAACGGTGAGATGACGGCCGGAATAATTCCAAGTTTCACTTCGGTGAAGCCGAACACCGCGTCGGAGCTCGCAAGGACGATGTCGCATACCGCTGCAAGGCCTGCCCCGCCGCCAAGCGCCGCGCCGTGGATCCGCCCGATTACGGGTTTAGGGCAGCGGTCAATGGCGCGAAACATTTCCGACATCGCCTGCGCGTCTCCGACGTTCTGATCGAACGTCAAGTCGAGCGACGAACGCATCCACGAGATATCGGCGCCGCCGCAAAACACCTTGCCTTCCCCGGAAAGCACCACGGCGCGCACGCTGGAATCCGAGGCGATTTCCTCGAAGACGGCGGTCAACGAAGCGATGACGGCGGCATTAAAGGCATTCCGGACGTCGGGACGGTTGAGCCGCACGTTGGCGATTCGTCCATCGCCGGACCGCTGCAGGAGAACGTCATTGGGCATGGCGCCCCATGATTCGGGCCGGGATTCATCCGTCCATGCCCCAAAGGCGTTACACTAGACGAAGATGCCGCCGGAGCGTAACGTGGTCTACCGCCATTCGGCCGTCATGCGGGTAACGCACTGGCTGTTTTTTATTGCGTTCCTGGCGCTGGTGAGCAGCGGTCTGCAGATTTTCAACGCTGCGCCGTTCCTGGACGCCTCGGACAAGACGGACCCCTCCCACCGTGTGTTCCAGATCAGCGCACCGGCCCAGGGCGTGGGCACCGTGCAAGTATTTGGCCGCAGCTTTACGACGACCGGTTGGCTGGGATGGACGGATGACGGCATGGGCGGCACCGGGGCGCGCGGGTTCCCAGGCTGGATAACGGTTCCGACGTTCCAGGATTTGGCCGATGGCCGCGTATGGCATTTCTTTTTTGCCTGGGTGATGATCATCTGCGGCGTCGTTTACGTTGTCGTGGGCGTGATGCGTAAGGACCTTCGCGAGCTTGTTTTGCGACCGCGCGACGTGCCGAAAATTCTGCCCATGCAACTCTACTATTTGCGCCTGCGGCGCGACCCGCCGCTTCACGGGAAGTACAACCCGCTGCAAAAAACCGCGTACACGCTCGTGCTCTTTGTTTTTGCGCCGCTGCTCGTCATAAGCGGTCTCGCGCTTTCGCCGGGGTTCGATGCATGGCTGCCGTGGCTCACGCATCTGCTGGGAGGGCGACAGTACGCCCGTCTATGGCATTTCGTTGCAATGCTCGCGCTTATCGGATTCTTCGCTACCCATATCATTCTGGTGCTGACCACGGGGCTGTTTAATCATCTGCGATCGATGATTACCGGCTATTACCGGTTAGGCGCACACGATGGCAGCGGCATATGAAACGCCGGCTTTTTATCGCATCGACGCTTTCCGGCGCGCTCGCCGCATGTGCGCCGATTGGCAATAAACTCAATCAAAATGCCGCGTTTCATCGCTTGTTGGAAAGCGCCGAAGGCGTCAACGAAACGATTATCGGCACGCACGGGCATGCCAGGTTCTACCGCCCGCAAGATATTTCCGCAGATTTTCCGATCGATTCCCTCGACACGCCGAGCGACGCGGTATATTCTCGGCTCATCGGAGAGCAATTTCGTCCGTACCGTCTCATCGTGAACGGCTTGGTAGCATATCCGCAAGCACTTCCGCTCGACCGGCTGAACGCGATGATGAAGGTCTCTCAGATTACGCGGCACGATTGCGTGGAAGGATGGAGCGCGATCGCGCAGTGGCAGGGGGTGCGCCTTTCCGATGTTCTGGCGCTGGCCGTCCCGGGCGCGAATGCGCGATACGTCGTGTTCCATAGCTTCGACCAGGACACGAACGGCACGCCATATTACGAAAGTTTGAGCCTGGCACAAGCTGCGCATCCGCAAACGCTCCTAGCACTGCGCCAAAACGGCAAGCCGATTCTTCCGGAACGCGGCGCTCCGGTTCGGCTTACGATTCCCACGCAGCTCGGCTATAAGAGTGCGAAGTGGGTAGCGCGAATAGAATTGGTTCAATCACTCGCCGCCATCGGTTCAGGTAAAGGCGGCTACTGGGAGGACCAAGGCTACGAATGGTACGCCGGAATTTAGCTTCACTCATACTTGTATTGGCTGTCTGCCTTGGCGCCGCGCCGCCGCCGGTCTTCGACAAAAATCCGCCCGGCACGATCGTTCAGGATGTCGTCGGTTATCTTTCGGGCGAGGGGATGAACTCGGCCTGGCGCATCGTCGTCAGCCGGCAGATGGTCGGGCGGCAAATGGGCAAAGATCCGGCCTATCAATATTACATCTCGTTTTACGCGCCGGCTTCGCGCGGATACCGGCTGGCGTATCAACTTCCCAACGGCAGCGGCGTGCTGCTCTCGCGCGTGCGTAAGGCGCACGGCGCGCAACTCTACTTTCCGTATCAAAGCGTGCACATCGTCGGAACCGGCGAATTCGAGCAAAGCGGCGTGCAAGACGTGGTTATTGCAAGCAAAGAATTTGCCGCCGACTGCGGAACGGCGGACGTCACGGTCTTCGGTGCGGATTCGCACCTGAACGTCGAACAGCGCGTTCACGTTTCGAATTCGTGCCAGTTGCAGGCGGCGATTGTGGGCTCGGGCGATCGAAATTCCGTACGCCTAACCGGCCCGTACTACAATTCGACTGCGGCAATGTGCTGCCCGACCAAACCGCGTGCGTACGCAACGCTGGCATACAAGCACGGCGCCTGGCAAGTGAATCCGAACTATTACATCATCAGCGCGTCCCTTGCGGCCCACCACCCACAGTAGGCAAGCACCGGTACTTTACTCTATCAGAGCCAATGGGATCGAGTTGGATTTCGTTAGGGCAACCCAGACGCCGGCTACTACGAGGATTGCCCCGGCGATCTCGCGCACACCGAAAACTTCACCCCCCAAGACCACTCCCACGATGACGGCGATGACTGGAATAATCAACGCGGACAAGCCGACCATGCCTGCGCTAATGTGCTTCAGGAGCCACAAGTTGATGAAAAACGCGATGCAGCTTCCCGCTATGGCCAAATAGAGAAGCGTGCCGATGGAGGGAAGCGAAAGCGCGCCGGCCCAAGACATCTTTTCCGTTGCCAAGCCGACCAACATCACCGCTAAGCCCGCAAGGAACATCGCCGGCGGCAGCGTTACCAGCGGGTCGTGGTTGGCGTGCCGCTTGGCATAAACGTTGGCAAATGCGGAGGAAAACGCGGCCCCGAGCGCCGCGAGCGCATACCAGACCGAGCCGGAAAGGCTCGCACTGAGCGAGATGACCGCAACACCGGCAAATGCGAGCACCGCACCAATCCACGTCGCACGCGTTGTCCGTTCACCGATAAGATAATGGCCCAAACCGAACATGAAAAAGGGCAGCACGCCGAAAAGGACAGCGGTTAATCCCGAACTGATATGCGTTTCGGCCGTGTACGTCAAGATGTAGTTTAAACCGAAGAGAAATGCACCTAGCACGGCGACCAGCTTCCACGGTACCTCGCGCAGCCGCGGTATGGCGTGAAGCGCCGCTGCAACGGCGTACATCACCAAACCCGCGATGACAAAGCGCAATCCCGCGCCGGTGATCGGCGCAACGTAATGAAGACTGACTTTAATGCCCAGCCACGTCGTGCCCCAAATCGCGCACATAATACTGTACGCCGTCACAATCAGAACCGGGCCGGCACGCCGAAAAGCCGGAAGCTTCATCGTTTGCGAAAAATAGCTTAAGCGCTATCATCGAGCGGCATGCGCCGCATGCTCTTGGGATATGAGGTCGGATATCGCTTTGTGAAATCGTCGCAAAGCACGGCGAGATACTCGAAGTTCTCCCAAACGCCCGGATCGAGTTTGCGTCTGATTCGAACAACGGGAAGCAGTCCGTTCCAGGCACTGAGCACGACTCCGCACCAAAGGTCGCAGGCAATTGTGCGGTCGATGATATTGAAGCGGGCGAATGCGCCCATGGATTCGAAAAAATTTGCCACGTTGCCGGCGGGCCGCAACTCCCGCGGGAAGAAGGGCCGCGCGAGCGCTTGCACAAGCTCAGGGTTTTGCATGAGTACGGGCAATTCAAGCGCTACGAACTGACGAGCATTCTGAAATTCTTCGGACTCCAGTGTCTCCCGGCACTCGGTAAGCGCGACGATTTGATTGCT
>DASRSF010000027.1:0-6188 GCA_035656615.1 Vulcanimicrobiaceae bacterium
CCAGTCGATCAAAAACCTGCTGGCCAATAACTTTCCGGTCTACACGGCCGGGGTTTTGGTTTCGTTTCCCATCGGCGATCATACGGCCAAAGCCAATCTTGCGGCCGCCATCGAACAGCAGCGAATTGCGCGAGTTCAGGAAGCAAACACCATCCAGCAGATCACGATGGACGTGCGCAATGCGCTGCAATCGTATCAAAGCGCCTTAGCCCAGCTCAAGGCCGCCGGCGCCGCGCGTCAAGCCTCGGAACAAGTTTTAGCCAGTGAACGGCGCCGCTTTCGAGCCGGCGAATCCACGACATTTCTCGTTCTCCAACGCGAGATCGAATTATCCGATAATCGTTTGCGCGAACTTCAGGCGCAAACGCAGTTGAACAAATCGGTTGTTGAATTACAGCGCGCAACCGGAACAATCCTTAGTGCGAATAACGTTAATGTAACGACAGTCGGGCAAGGAGCACTTCAACCATGAGAAACACATTAACATTGCGCAGTCGCGTCCTTTCCAAGCGTTCGGAAAAAAAACTTCAGGAGCGCAGCGCCGTTCTCTACATGCGCGCGCTCGAACGGTGGAACAGCAAGCCGCCCGCTTGGTGACTTTTGCCATGAGCGGGGGTAAGCTACCGCCACTATGGCAAACGAATTCAAGAAGGCTATCGACGACATCGGCGACACGATCAAAGAGGGAATCCATCGCGGAAACGCCGAGGCCGAACACGATACGCGTACAATTGCCGGCGACGCGATGACGCCCGGCGAAAAAGCCGGCTCCGTCGTTCGCGAAGTTTCCGAAGACGTCAAAGCCGACGTGGACAAAACCAAGCGCAACCTGCGCGATTCGACGTAAGCGATTTCTCTAGGATAATTCGGCTGCCGCAGCGCGGTCGGCGAACCAGCTTAGCCGGCCGCCTACCGGGGCGATGATCTGCACCGGGTGTTCCACCGGGTTATACGGGCCTCGTAGCACCGCGTACAACGCCGGCGCTTTTGTCAGCCCTTCCGTTGCGATAACGACATGCCGCGCGTTGTTCAACACCATCGGTGTGAGCGTTAGACGGTGCGTTCCGAACTTTTGAACGAACGGGGCGCGCACAAGCAGCTCCTCGTCCGCGCGAGGATCGCTGCCCGGAAATAATGAGGCGGTATGCCCGTCCGGCCCCATTCCCAGCAGAACGAGATCGAAGCGCGGCAGTGGCCCCAGCTGCTGCGTCAGTACTTCGGAGTAATCGCGCGCGGCCGCAATTGGATCGTCCTCACCGTGCATGCGGTGCACGTGATCGGCAACCAACGGCACGTGAGCCAGCAATGCGTCGTTCGCCATTTTGTAATTCGATTCGCTGCTGTCCGGCGGGACCGTGCGTTCATCGCCGAAAAAAACGTTGACGCGCGGCCAGTCTACCATATCGCGGCGCGGCTCGGCTGCGAGCAGCTGGTACGCTGCCTTGGGCGTAGTTCCACCCGCAAGCGCTACGTTGAATTCGCCGCGATCGCGTATCGCTTCACGTGCGTCCTGCACAAAGGCGTCGGCAACGCCCGCCGCAAGCTGCGAGGGATCGTCAAAGACGCGCAGTTCTGGTTCGACGCGCTCGCTCACGGCTCGTGCTGAAGAAGACGTTCGACCATTCCCAGCGTTTCCGAGAAAATCTCTCCTCGCGGCATGAAAATGGCCCGCTCCACCAGCGAGACCATATCGATGTCGTGCAGCGGAACGCACCGGTGTTGCCGCGGCTTCTCACCCTGGACCGTGAGGCAAATCAAGTCGTCGGCGTCGTGTTCCATCGTCGCGGAAAAGACACATCCGGCCGAATATAACTGCACGCTGTAAATGCGTCGCGGCACCGGCCCACGTTCGATCTCCACCGTGATCGTTCGTCCGTCCGCATTGCAAAACTCGTTGCGTCCGCACGCTTCCCACTTAAGGCGTCCGGCAAGCCACCCGATGAGGTAGTACGCTTCGGGTGCCGAACCGGTCGTTGCCTCGACGCGGCGCAGATGCGGCAATTCGTCCACAAGTTCCGGATCGTCAAAGAACTGCGCGATCGTGTCCTGCCACGGCGCAAGTCGCAAGAACGCCAAATCCCGGACCTTGCGCTCCATTGCGGTGCCGCGCAGCGCGAGGACCTCACGCAGTGAACCGCTTCCGCTATCGCGAGCCGAACTAAACAGTACGATCGTGTCGGCCAGGCTGCCGAGCGCTTCGAATCGTGCATCGGTAAGGTGTTCGCCGGCCCATAACAAGACCGTGCGAACTGTGGGAACCAGCAGGCCTTGTACGATCGAACGCAGCTCGTCCGCAGCCACGTCTCGTACCGCAAGATGGATCTGCTCGGAGTGCGTTACGACGGTATCGTTCACTTCGATGCTGTGCGATCGCACGGCGTGTCCGCCGTCTTCGCAAGAAAGCAGTATTGCGCGCGAAACATAACGCTCCGCGAGCTCGTCGATCCGCGCAGACATGCGCTCTCGCAAATCATGGTCGTCGACGAAGCAAACCAGATTGAGCGAGGTCGTCGATATGCCCGCGCGGTCGCGGCGCTGCTCGGCGAGCTTGTCCAGAAGCCCGCCGACGTCGATGGCCGTCATAGCGGCCGCCATCCGGGATTGAGCGCCGCCGCCGATTCGGGGCCCTCGCTGCCCGCGGGATAATTTGGAAACGATCGATCGCGAATCGATTGCCAGACTTCCAAAATCGGCATGACGATCTCCCAAGCGCGCTGCACGGCGTCCCACCGCGTAAACAGCGTCGCATCGCCGCGCATGGCGTCCGCGATGAGCCGCTCGTACGCCGGCGCCGACTGCACGCCGAACCCGGTCCCATAGTTGAAGTCCATCGTAACGCTGCGAATATGATTTTTCTGCCCGGGGACTTTGGCGTTGAAGCGAATCGAAATGCCCTCGTCGGGCTGAATTTTAATCACCAGCACGTTCTGCTCGATCGTGTCGCTTTTTTCGCCGAAGAGGCGGTGCGGTATCGAGTTAAACGTAATGGCGATCTCCGACACCTTACGCGCCAGGCGTTTTCCGCTGCGCAGGTAGAACGGAACGCCCGCCCAGCGCCAGTTATTGATGTACAATCGCAGCGCGGCGTAGGTCTCCGTGTTCGAATCGGGCCGCACGTCGGGTTCCTGCCGGTATCCGGGCACGGCTTCCCCCGCAATCGCTCCGGGGCCATACTGCCCGCGCACGCTCATGTGAAAAACTTCTTCCGGTGCGGGCGGCGCGATCGCCGAGAACACCTTGTATTTTTCGTTTCGGATGGCGTTGGCATCGGCCGATGCCGGCGGCTCCATGGCCACGAGCGCGAGCAGATTCATCACATGGTTCTGAATCATGTCGCGTAATGCACCGGCATTGTCGTAGTACCCGCCGCGTCCTTCGACTCCCAGCGTTTCGGCGGCCGTAATCTGCACCGACTGAATGTAGTTGCGCGTCCAGATCGGTTCGAAAATGGTGTTGGCAAAGCGCAGCGCCATGATGTCCTGCACCGTCTCTTTGCCCAGATAGTGGTCGATCCGGTACACGTCGTTTTCGTTGAAGACTTTTTCCACTTCCGTTTGGAGCGCTTGCGCCGATGCGAGGTCGGTGCCGAACGGCTTCTCCACGATGATCCGGCTCCAACCGGCAGGATTATCCGCCGGATCCAGGTGCGCGCGCTTCAACTGCGTGATAATCTTCGGGAACACCGAGGGCGGCGTCGCCAGGTAGAAAAGCCGATTCCGTCCCGCACCGAACTGCTTCTCGTACTCGTCCAGACGCGTACGCAGCGTCTCGAAGTGTTTCGTGTCGTCGAAGTCCGCGGTGATGTAACTGATGCGCTGCGCCAAATCATTCCACAGCGGTTCCTTCACCGGACCCGATCGCGAGAATTCATTCACGCAGCTCTTGCAGTACTCTCGAAACTCGTCATCGGAATACGGCGAGCGCGCAAAGCCGATGAGGCCGAAACTCGCCGGCAGCTGGTCTTGCAGGCGCAAATTGTAGATCGCGGGCATCAGCATGCGCTTGAAGAGATCGCCGCTCGCGCCGAAAAACACGATCGTGCACGGGTCGGTGATCCGCGTGCTTTCAAGCCCCTCGCGTAGCGGGTTGGCAACTTGTGCCAGGCCATTTCCGGCCGTTCCCGGCGTGACGGTCATTTTGCGGCTGCTTCCTCTTTAACGGCGTGTCCGCCGAATTGATTTCGCAGCGCGGCGATCACTTTGGCGCTGTACGATTCTTCTTGGCGCGAAACGAAGCGCGAGAACAGCGACATCGTAATGACCGGAGCCGGAACGTTTTGGTCGATCGCGGCTTGCACCGTCCAACGCCCTTCGCCCGTGTCGTCGACCCACCCGCGAATGTTCTTCAAATCCGGATCGTCGTGAAACGCCAGCACGGCCAGGTCGAGCAGCCACGATCTAATTACGCTGCCGTACCGCCAAATGGACGCCAGCTGCTCTAAGTCGTACTTAAACGGCGACGTGCGCAGAATCTCGAAGCCCTCACCATACGCTTGCAGTAACCCGTATTCGATGCCGTTGTGCACCATCTTCGAAAAGTGGCCCGCTCCGGCGGGGCCGACGTGCGCGTATCCGCCTTTGGGTGCGAGCGTAAGGAAGATCGGCTCGCACGCCTTCACGGCTGCGTCGTCGCCGCCTACCATGAGGCAGTAGCCTTCCTGCAAACCCCAGACGCCGCCGCTCGTCCCCGCGTCTACCAGCGATACGCCTTTCGTCTTGCACCGCTCGTAGGCTGCAAGACCGTCTTTCCAATTGGTGTTGCCGCCGTCGATGATCACGTCGCCTTGGCCCAGTACGCCGATCAACTCTTCTATGGTCGCATCGGTTGGCGGGCCGGATGGGACCATGATCCAAACCACGCGCGGGCGCTGCGTGATCTTGCTCACGAGCTCTTGGAGGGATCCGCTTCCGATTGCGCCGCCGGATTGGGATTGTGCGACGGCTTGCGGAGCGCGGTCGTACACTACGACGCTGTGGCCGTCTTGGATTAAGCGCGTGGTCATGTTGGCGCCCATTCGGCCTAGGCCTACCATTCCTAGTTGCATCTTCGTTCCTTGCTTTGGCTTTGGTTACTGCTCGTTCGGCTGGCAGTGTGCTCGGTGACGCGTGCCGTGACCGCTCGGCAAACCGCGTGAATTTTTCGTCCTGAAAAATTCCCGCTTGCACGAATTTTTCAGAGAACAAAGTTTTGAAAAAAACATCCTGTTTTGCTGAAAAATTCGTACATTTGCCGAACGGTCACGGCACGCGTCACCGAGCACACTGCCAGCCGAACATTGCATTATATGTTTGCTTTTGTAATTTTATTTATGTTTTTGCGGTTAGGGCGTCGTCGATTGCGGTTTGTAGGGTTCGTAGACCGGATTCTAGATCGCCTTTGATATGGACGCGGACGCCTCTTCGGTTGCGTTTGTCCAGGGATTGGAGATCGCCTAGTGCTTGGGCGGCGATGAGCGTTCGGAAGCCGACGTTCATTCCGGGGATTGGCAGATCGAAACTTGGGTCGGCGGTGATTTGTACGAAGACGCCGGTGTCGGGGCCGCCTTTGTGGAGTTGGCCCGTGGAATGAAGAAAACGCGGGCCGAAGCCGACGGTTGTCGCGGATTTGCGGGCGTCGCGGATTTTTAAGCGCATCTCGTTGAGCGTTTCGGTGTGTTGCTGGTTGCGTTCGATATAGGCGCAGATTGCGACGTAGTCGTGATTGCGTACTTGGCCGAAGAGACCGGCCAGTGCGGATGCGGGATCTGAGGCCTGAAGCGATTTGCTGCCCGACAGTAAGATGATGTCCATCGCTTCGGAGGTGACGGCGGGTTGCGGCTGTTGGAAGCTGCCTTTCGATGAATACTCCGCCAAAAGCGCTTTGGTGTTGTCCTTGGATTCTTGAACGTTGGGCTGATCGAAGGCGTCGATCTGCAGGATTGAACCGGCGGCTGCGGTGGCAATCTCCCACAGATAGAATTGTTCGCTGACGTCGTACGCGTCGTTCATGGCCAGGCGGATGATTGGGTGGCCGGCAGCTTCGAGTGCTCGAAGTTTTTCGTCGGTGCCCGCTGCGGGTTCCGGCAGGTTGGCGCCGACGTAGACGAAGACGCGGTCGTCGCTGTAGTCATTGGGGTCGCCGAGCGCCTCGCCCTCGATTGGGACGATGCCTTTGCCCATTTTTCCGGTGGATTCGGCGATCAGTTGTTC
>DASRSF010000028.1:0-3086 GCA_035656615.1 Vulcanimicrobiaceae bacterium
CCCGACGTCGGCAACCGTGCCGATCGCTGGATCGAGGAGCTCGGCCTGCAGCAGTATGCCGGCCGTCCTTGCGCGGAGTTGTCCAAAGGCAACCAGCAAAAGGTCCAGATGGCATGCGCAGCCGTGCATGAGCCGCAACTGCTTATCCTCGATGAACCGTTTTCAGGCCTCGATCCCGTAAATGCGGACATGCTTTTGAAAGCGCTGAACGATTTGAAGCTGCGCGGTACGACGCTTATTCTTTCCAGTCACCAAATGTGGCAGCTCGAGCAGATTTGCGACCGTTTTTGCATTATTACGGCCGGGCAAACGCGAGCGTCCGGAACGCTCGAGCAGTTGCGCGGAGCTTGGCCGACACGCGTCATCCGCATAGAGCCGCACAGCGACGCGCTGAAAAACGTTATGAGCACCGTTCAGAGCGCCCGCGCCATGCCCAGTCAGAACGGCGCACTCTATTATGAAGTACCGGCGCAGACGGAGTTACCCTCGCTTTTACGGCAACTCGTTGCGGCGGACGCCGTTACACGCTTCGAAGCTCTGGAGCCCTCGCTGCACGACATTTACCTCCATACGATAGGTCCAGCATGAACGAGCTGGTCACCGTCTATTCGGCTGAAGTGCTTCGACGGCTGCGATCGCGCGCGTTTATGGTGGGTTTGATCATTGGCGCGCTCGGCATTCTGGCGATGATGCGGCTGCCCACGCTGATCAATACCTTCGCGGCGCAGTCCGACCGCGTGATTCTTGCCGGGGATCCCGCACTTATGGCAAAAGCGCGCCCGCTGCTCAAAGACGACTACAACGTCACCGAGCTGATTCCGTCGCTGACCTCACCGACTACCTCGGATCTGCAAACGCATGGGCAAGCTGCCTGCGTGATCGTACTTACTCGCGGGACCGAGGGCATCCGCATATCGGTGTACGCCCGCAATCCCAGAACCGAAATGGGCGACACCTTGCGACGCGACTTGCTTCCACTGCAGGTCGGGTATGCGACCAAGATGCGCCCGCAAACGGTGGAGGCGTTACTCAACATGCCGGTCGCGGTCAAACCCATCGGTTCGAAGTTCGGCAGCGTTTCGCAAGCTGACCAGGCGCGGGTCGTCGCCAACGTCCTGATCGTCTTGCTGTACCTGCTCATCGTGCTGAACAGTCAGTTGATTATGACCTCGGTCGCCGAAGAAAAGACAAGCCGTATCGCCGAACTGTTGGTCGCCTCGGTCAATCCTAGCACGCTTCTCATCGGCAAGATCGCGGCGTCCGCAACGCTGGCAATTGTGCAGCTGATCGTTTGGGTCGCAATTGGTATCGTTTTAGGATCAGGCGGGGAGTCGCGCCTGGGTACGTCCGCTTCATCTTCACCGCTATCGCTGAGCGGCGTGTCCGGAAACGATATCGCGGGCTTTGTGATCTTTTTTCTGATCGGTTATCTGCAAATGGCCACGATGTTCGCGGCCGTGGGCTCACTCATCAATCGCACCGAGGACATCGGCAGCATCGGCGGCCCGTTTTTCGTGCCGATCGTCGGCGCGTTTTTCCTGGCAATCACAGCGTTGCAGGTCCCGGACGCCCCGTTCATCGTCACCGCCGGTTTCATCCCGCTCGTCGCACCGTTCGTCATGTTCGCCCGCATCGTCGTAAGCACCGTGCCGCTTTGGCAGATCGTGCTTTCCTTCATCATCAATGTCGCAGCGATCGTCATTATCTCGATCTTAGCCGGCAAAATCTACCGCATCGGCATGCTCCTCTACGGCCGCCCCCCCAAACTCATCCAACTCTGGCACGCCCTAAAAGCCCCAAGTTAAAGCGCGACAAGGAGGTTACGATGTTTTTTAGCGGGGGCTTACGACGAGTTTTTTGACCAGGGTTTGTTCGCCGGTGCCTTCGGTGACGTTTGCCATGATGTAGAAGGTCGTGATGTGGTCGACGCTGGGTGCGCTGAGCGTTACGGCTTCCTGGCCTGCGGGGATATCGCCCTGTTCGATGGAGTTTCCGCCCGCGTCGTTGAGTGAGATCTGCGCGTCTCCGTGGTTGCCTTCGATTGCCACCATAACGGAATCCCCGGGACCAACCGTACCGCTGGAAAGCGATAGCGCGGGTTCCTGCGAGGTGCTGCGTGTATGCGCGACGCTCGGCGGCGGTTGCGTAACCGATGCGCCCGGAAGAATGGTGAGCCCGACCGAAGCCACGTCGTCGAGTTTGCCGTTTCGGGCATGCAATACGGCGCGCATCTGCCGTCCTGCGGCGGCCTGCGGTACGTTTATGGTACTGCTTCCATACGGCGTAATCGGCGTGCGTGCCCAAAGGCGCCCCGCCTCGTCAATGAGCCAAACTTCCCCCTCGCGCGCATTCGTCGCATATGCGAACGTAACGTTCCCGCCCGCATGAACGAGCGGAGTTACGACGGCAAACTCACTAATACGCGGTGCGATAACCGTGGGGCGGGCTGCAGGAAGTTTGCGCGGCGCGCGCTGCTGCACGATCGGTGCCGGCGTGACTTGAATTGATTGCTGTGCGAAACGTGTGCCGAACGGTCCGGCGACATTCACGGAAAGAACGACGTTCTGTCCGGCTGCAGCGGGAACGCTCAGGTGCAGCGTTCCGTGGTGCGCGCCCACCATTCCGGCGGTAACCTGACGCCCGTCCGCAGTTTTAAGCGCATACTGCATCGATGCCCAGCCGCCGAACGCGTACGGAACGTCCAAAGCATTGCCGGACAAGACGCGATCCGGCGCACCCACAAGCGAAATGCGTGGCGTTGCAGCTGCGGCGGCGAGCGCGGCGGCCAACGTTAATCCAACAATTGCCGCGGCCGAACGCAGGAACCTGGATTTTGCGGGAGTTCTGGGCGGAGCGGGTGCTTCCAGTGAAAAGGCGACGTTGCCGCCGCTTACGTGAACGACCGCACGGTCGAAGTTTCCCACGTCCGCGATACGTAACGGTAAAAGCGATTCGGAAACGGAGAACGGCGCGATCTGCACGTCAAGCGGAAACGCCGATAGGGCTTTGCCGCGCATATTGGCGCAAATCATCTTTGCACGCAGCGCGTAAGGCGTTTGATTCATCACGCGCAGCGCATAGCTTGC
>DASRSF010000029.1:0-5557 GCA_035656615.1 Vulcanimicrobiaceae bacterium
GCGAATCCCTTGGTTATCGGTATATCCTGCGGCTCAATGATGTCGCGTTCATTTTCCGAAGCCGTGGCCTGGGCGCGTACCAGCAAATCATAAATTTTGTGGTTGATGAAGTCATTATAGCGGCGCAGATCCTCCTTATCGACGCCGAGATCTGCCGCAACTCGAAACAATCGTTGGAATTTGGGAATTGCCATTACGGCCATACATGGGTCCTTTCAACGTTTCTGCGACTGCGACTGCGCGAGTTCGCGAAACAAACGTTCTTCGTGTTCGTCTAGGCGTTGCGGCAAACGCGCCACGAGCCGCACATACAGATCGCCGCTGCCGCGTCCGTTAACGTGCGGCATCCCTTTGCCGCCGACTCGCATCAGCTGTTCGTTTTGCGTGCGGGGTGGAATCGTCATCGTAATTCCGCCCGTGAGCGTTGGTACGTGCGCTTCTGCGCCCAGGACCAGGTCGAATACGCTCGCCTGCACGTCGGTGTAAAGATCGTCGCCTTCGCGTTCGAACTGCTCGTCGGGCTTTATGTGAACCGTCAGCAGCAGATCGCCGGCCGGGCCGCCATGTATTCCACGGCCTCCTTGCTTGGCCAGGCGAATTCGCTGTCCCTCACGGACGCCTTTCGGAATTTTTACTTCTAACGTTTTAGCGGACAACACGGTACCCGTGCCGTGACAGTTCGGGCAGATGTCGCCTTGCTTGACGCCCGTGCCGCCGCACACCGGGCAGCGGTCTTCGAGCTCGATCGAAATCGACTTCGCGCCCCCCTCGTAAGCATCGCGCAACGTGATCTCGATCGACCCTTCGAGATCTTGGCCGCGATGGGGCGAGCGCGCGGAAGACGCGGTTGTGCGGCGCCCAACATTTGAGAAGAACGCGTCGAAAAAGTCCGAAAAGCCGTCGCCGCCGTTCGTTGTCCCGCGCTCGAACAAATCGCCGAAATCTGCGAAGCCCGCAGTTCCCGGAGCGCGTTCGGAACGGTAACGCCGCTGCTGTTCCGCCTGACGTGCTGCACTTTCCCAGTCGCTTCCGAGCGCGTCGTACTTGCGGCGCTTCTCCGGATCGCTCAGGACCGCGTACGCCTCTTGCAGCTCCTTGAACTTCTCTTCGGCCTCTTTGGGATTATCCAGGTTAGCGTCAGGATGGTATTTGCGCGCAAGCTTGCGGTAGGCGGATTTGATCTCTTTCTCACTCGCCGTCTTGGGCACGCCCAGAACTTGATAATAGTCCTTATATGCAACCGCCATGCCGGGCGAATTACTCGTTCTTTACGACGATTACTCTCGCCGGCCGAAGCAAATCCCGCCCCAAGAGATAGCCGCGCTGCGCTTCGGCCAAAACGGTGTCGTTCTGCTCGTCCAGAACGCGTTCCGTTCCGATTGCCTCAGCGAGGTTGGGATCAAAACGTTCCCCGGTCGTAAGTATGGGGCGCACCCCCTCCGCTTCCAGTGCCTCTTCGAAACCGCGCAGTGTGGCGGCCAATCCCTCACGCATTTCGTCCGAGTCGCGAAACGCAAGCGCGCGCTGCAAGTTATCGAGCACCGGCAGCAGACGCAGGAGCAAGCGTCGCTTGAACGCTTGCACCGTTTCCTCGCTCTGCCGCGCCGACCGTTTACGCACGTTCTCGATCTCCGCCATTGCGTAAAGGTATTTCTGCCGAAAGTCTTCAGCGCGCGCTTCCACGTCTTCCATTATTTATTCGACTCTCTGTACTCGGCGTCGATGACATCTTCCGAGGGCGCCGAGCTGGTCTGGCCGGTCGTCGTTCGGCCGCCGTCGCGCTGCGTTCCGGATTGCTGCGTTGCGGATTGCTGCGCTCCCACGCCGGCCGTTTGGCGATCGCCGCCCGATCCTGCGCTTTGGTACAGCAGCTCGCTCATCTTATACGAGGCTTGCTGCAGCCGGTCAATCGCCGAGCGAATTTCCTGTGCAGTTCCGTTTTCCGAAACGCGCTTGAGTTCGTTCAGCGCGGATTCGACTTCGCCGCGGGCGCTTGCGTCGAGTCGGTCTCCAACCTCTTGCAACGACTTTTCGGTCGCATAGATAAGACTCGAGGCTTGGTTTCGAACTTCCGCTTCTTCGCGCTTGCGCCGATCCTCTTCGCTGTGCGCCTCCGCCTCCCGCACCATGCGGTCCACGTCTTCTTTGGACAGATTCGAAGTTGCCGTAATCGCGACGCGCTGCTCTTTACCGGTGCCGAGATCTTTGGCGCTCACATTCACGATGCCGTTGGCATCGATATCGAATGTCACCTCGATTTGCGGGACGCCGCGCGGAGCCGGCGGAATGCCTTCGAGCCGGAAGCGCGCGAGCGTTTTATTGTCGGATGCCATCTCCCGCTCGCCTTGAACGACGTGAACGTCGACGGCGGTTTGGTTATCGTCGGCGGTTGTGAACGTCTCCGATTTACGTGTTGGTATCGTAGTGTTGCGCTCGATGAGCTTATGCGTTACGCCGCCAAGGGTTTCAAGACCCAGGGAAAGTGGCGTCACGTCAAGCAAAACGACGTCCCGAACCTCACCCGAAAGAACTCCGCCTTGGATAGCGGCGCCGATCGCCACCACTTCATCGGGGTTGACGGATTGGTTGGGTTCTTTGCCGGTAAGCTTTCGCACGAGCTCCTGAATCACCGGCATGCGCGTGGCTCCGCCGACCAGAATCACCTCATCGATTTGTGATACGTCCAGCTTTGCATCCGCGATCGCGTTTTTGAAGGGCGGCACGCAGCGATCCGTGAGATCGCTGGTCAACTCTTCGAACTTGGCCCGTGTGAGTGTGTACTCCAGATGCTTAGGACCGTTCTGATCGGCCGTAATAAACGGCAGATTGATGCTCGTTTGAACCACGCTCGAAAGCTCGATCTTCGCTTTTTCGGCAGCTTCCGAGAGGCGCTGGAGTGCCTGACGATCTTTGCTCAAGTCGATGCCCTGATCGCGGCGGAATTGATCGACCAGCCAGTCCACAATGCGCTTATCATAATCGTCGCCGCCCAGATTCGTGTCGCCGTTGGTAGCCTTCACCTCAAAGACGCCGTCACCGACTTCGAGAATCGAAACATCGAAGGTACCTCCGCCGAGATCCCACACCAGAATCGTTTCGTGTTCCTTTTTATCTAGCCCGTATGCCAACGCGGCCGCTGTCGGTTCGTTGATGATGCGCAGCACGTCGAGTCCGGCGATCTTCCCCGCATCTTTGGTTGCCTGGCGCTGTGCATCGTTGAAGTATGCCGGCACTGTGATAACCGAGCGCTGGACGCGCTCCCCCAAATAATTGGAAGCGTCGTTGACCAGCTTCTGAAGAATCATCGCCGAAATCTCTTGCGGCGTATACTCTTTCCCGTCGATCTTTACGCGGTAATCGGTGCCCATTTTTCGCTTGATCGACATGATTGTGCGATCGGGATTGGTGATCGCTTGACGCTTTGCGAGCTGCCCCACGAGCCGCTCGCCGGTCTTTGTGAAGGCCACCACCGATGGTGTCGTGCGGCTGCCTTCCGCATTCGGAATGACGACGGGCTGATTTCCCTCCATCACCGCGATGACGGAGTTGGTGGTGCCTAGATCGATACCGACAACTTTACCTGCCATGATGTCCCCTTATACGGGCTCGACGACGAGATGATCTTCGACCGCACTCACGCCGGGAACCGACCACGCGGCGCGGCGCGCGGCCGAATCCTCGAACCATGAATGAACGGTACCGCGCAGGGTCACCTTGCCGTTAGTCGTCTCGACGGTGATGCGGTCTACGTCTTGCTGGACCGTTCGTTCGAGTTCTTTTTTGATGCGTTCTTTTACGTCGGTGACTTTGGGTGCGGTCTTCAAGCTGATGTTATTGATCACGCCTCGCACGCCGCGAATGTTTCTGACGGCATTTTCGGCTTCGGTGCGCTGGAATTGCCAGTCGACGGTACCGGACAGCGTTACCCACCCGTTGCTTACCGTGACTTGAATATTGTCGGGCAAATCGCTGTGCCAAGATAGCGCCATTGCCGCGGCTTGCGCAATATCGGCATCATCGCGGACGTGATCGCCGGGCAGTTCTACCTGCAATTCGTTCGCAACGGCGCGCACGCCGTTAATGCGCTTGACGGCGTTTTCGGCCTCGATCTTTTGCCAATAGCTGGGGACCGATCCGGTTAGCGTAACCACGCCGTTATGAACCGCGACGGCAATACGGCCGGCGTCGACGCTGGGGTCGGTTTGCAGCTCTTCCGCTATGTCGGCGTGCAGACGAGCATCGTCTTTCATCATGTGTCTCCCTTAATCGCCACCTTTTTCGCGGTAATGGGCGCGGTGGGCGGCGCGACGATGTGCAGCATGCCGTCGCGGAATGAAGCCTCAACCTTGTCGGCGTTGATGTCTTGCGGCAGAACGATCGTGCGCTGGAACGAGGCCTGCTGCATCTCGCTGTAGTGCGTCTTTCCGTCGTCCTTTTTGCGTTCGTACCGGCCGGTCACGGTGAGCTCGTTACCCGAGACCTCGATGTCGATGTCGTTCTGGCTGAAACCCGGCAGCGCCATGTCGATGACGTAGTTGCCGTCCTTTTCGGAAAGTTCTACGCTCGGCACGAACGTGGTCGCGTCCGGCAATGCGCTCAGGGCATTCATGATATCGCGATTCATCGGCATGTCGGGGAATCCCGACCGGAATAACGCTTCAAATAAACTGCGCGGGCGCGAGCTTCTGGCTTGCATCGCCGTGTTGTTTCCCGTTCCTTGGTCGCGGTCTCTGGTCATCATTTTCGCCATCATTTACTCCTTCCACAGTTGGCGCCGAACCATGATGGCACTGCGCCTGCGCAGCGAGAAGGTACCAGATACTGCTAGTGCTTTACGGTACCGGGATTCTTTGAATCCTAGCGCGTTCGCGGGTTGCGTGTTTTTATGGTGGGGCCATGAAAGTACGTATGCATGTAGCCCGCTACCCAATCATCGTTCTTATTCTGGCCGCTCTTCTGGCGGCCACGCCCACGCCGCCTCCCGTCGCGGGTGTTGCACCGCTCACCGTTACCGTTGCAGAGATGCACCTGGTTGCTCTGGGATATCGCGCGACGAAGATCATCGGCTCATCGGTAACAAACGATAAGAATCAAAACATCGGCAAAGTCGTCGATTTTGTGGTAACGCCGACGGACTACGTTTCCTTTATCATTGTCAACGTCGGAGCATTTCTAGGAATTATCGGCGGCAAGAATGTCGCCGTACCCGCCAAGCGATTCAAAGGCTTGGGTACAGGAAAAATCGTTCTGCCGGGCGCGACCAAACAGGCGCTCCAGGCCCTCCCGCCGTTCATCCCCGCGCAGTAACGATCCGGAGCGCAGTCAGGCGGACAGACGACCCCCTCCACGGCTTCTGCCGGCCTGGCTGCGAGTGGCTCTAAAGAACCTCCTCCCTACTGCCGAAAACTTGGGTTGTACGTGTGCCCGCCTTGGGCCGCGGCGTCAGCGGGTGCAATGGGCAGAAGCAGTACTAACGTGGATTCGGCGTGCAGAGGCCGATGAAGATTCTCATGGTCGATGACAGCAAGCTGAACTTGCTCGTCTATCGTGAGGCGTT
>DASRSF010000030.1:0-2673 GCA_035656615.1 Vulcanimicrobiaceae bacterium
GATCGATGTGCGCGATGATGCAGAGGTTGCGAATGTTCGCCGCGACTTCGATCCGGTGCGGTGAGTCGGCTTTTATTGTCACGATGTTAGAAAAACAGACAGCGCGCGATGGACGGGGCGATAAATTCGGCGCGAATGACCCAAAGGATCGCCAGCACGATGAGAAAGGACCAGTCGATCCCCATCGCGGGCGGAATCATGCGCCTGAACGGAACGAGCACCGGCTCAACCAGCATGTCCACGTACCGGCTCCAGCTGCCGCGCAGGTCGGGAACCCACGAGAGGACGGCATACACGAACATGATGATCGTGTAGAGCCAGATAATTTTGTCCAGCGCGGACAGGGCTTGGCACAGGGCGGCGCTCATAACGGCCACCCCTTTCTATTGAAGACTGGCTAACACTTTCGGCGGCACACCGGTCAGGAAGGGTGTCGGATCGATTGCCGTTCCGTTGAGCATGACTTGGTAATGCAGGTGCGGGCCGGTCGAATATCCCGTGGACCCTACCAAACCGATTTCCTGCCCTTTGTGGACGAACTGACCCGCTTGCACTTCGGCCTTTGAAAGATGCGCATACCAGGTGTGGTAGCCGTTGCCGTGATCGATATCCACCTTCAAGCCATAGCCGCCGTCCCAATCGGCGCTGGCGACGGTGCCGGCTGCCGCTGCGTGCACCGCGTCGCCGTAATTTGCACCCAAATCGACGCCCGGATGGAATTCGTTATCCGGGGCAGAGCGGTAACAGAAGCAACCCACCACGGCAGCGCCCGCGACCGGATCAATCGAGGGTATCGCCGCCAGCATACGGTCCCGGGCAAGCGCTTCGATTCTACGCACGTTGAGCACGCGCAAGGTGAGCGACCGCAAAAGGTTGGATTGCGCAGCCGTTTGCGCGGTCTCTTGCGCCAGAGCATCGATGTTATGACGCACTTCGGCAAGCTTCTGGGTCTTGGGCCGTACACCGATCAACTGCTGTATTTGCTGATTTTGCCGCTGAACGTGCTGGAGCTGCTCGCTGATGGCTAACGCTTTGGCATTCATGGCATCCAGTTGCGCCTGCTGTTGTACCGTGAGCGTGCGCAGCGCGGAAACTTGTGCGTGTGCGCGCCAGGCCTGAAGTATCACGAGCGTTAGCACGAGCACCGAACATACGCCGATAACCGCGGCAGCACCGAAGATGTGGTGTCGCGTGATTTCGAAACGATGCACAACGGTGCCGCGGTGCGGCACGATTTTAATGAAGTAGCGTTCTTTCAGTTTGAAGTCACCTTGGCCGCAAGGCGCGACCGTTCGCGTAAATAATGCAGCGCCCTTTGCACAAGCAAGCAGCCAAAAGGCCCATCCTGCTCGCTCGACCACGACGGAAATCAGGTGATGCCCGGCACCCGTGAAAATTCGCTTACCGTTGCTTCCTTCCGGATCTGGCGGGGTTCACGAGTTCACGCCGCGGGCAGCCCGACCCCCGTCATGGCTCGAAGCATGATACCAAGAAACAAAGGCCATCGCTAGTGCGTTTTCCAACATCAGAGAACCCTTCGGAGGACATGTGAACCGCTTACTTGCGACTTTCGGCGGAGCGCTGCTCAGCTCGCTGACCGCCCTGACCGTCTATGCCGGCGCGCAGCAATTACCCGCGGCCGTCACGACTATCAACTGGAACCTCACGGCCGCACAAATCGGGTCGACCTGCGGGATCGCAATCGCAACCGCCACTAAGCGCGAGCAGGCGATTATTCGACAACCGGCACGGCCTACGTTCCAAAGCGTCGTGGTGCCTTTGGAAAACCTCAACAGCGACCTGAACGATCAAACGGTCGCCCAAACGTTTCTATTCGCGGTGGGCGGCACGAAAGACGTACGCGATGCCGCGCTTAAATGCAATAGCAGCGAGTCGGCTTTCTACACCACCCTAACGGCAAGCCCGGCGCTCTACGCGAAGGTGGCCGCGGCAGAGCGCAGCCGCACGGCGCGCACGGTATACGATCGCAAACTCACGGACCTCTGGCTGGACACGTTTAAACGCAGCGGCGCAAGCTTGCCGCCGGACCGCCGCGCGCAATTCGTCAAGTACAGCAATCAGCTCACCGACCTGGAAAACCGGTATCAATCCAACCTGGCCGAAGATCAGACGAGCATCACCATCACGGCGGCGCAAGCCGCGTCGCTTCCGGCGGATTTCGTTGCCGGCCTCAAGCAGCAAGCCGGCTCGTACGTCGTTCCGGTCAACGAGAGCACGGTTTCGCAATTCTTGGCGAACGAGCGCGATGAATCGGCACGCAAAACGTACTACATGGCGATTAGTAATCAGGAAGCCGTCGCCAACACGAGCCTGCTCGAACAAGCCATTGCGGTGCGCGATCATTTGGCACATCTGCTCGGATACCAAACGTGGGCGGCATACCGGCTCTCGGACAGGATGGCCAAGTCGCCCGCGCGGGTCATGAGTTTCTTGAATTCGCTCGACGCGCGCATTCTACCGGCAGCTCGCGACGAAGTGGCCGTACTCACAGCGCTCAAATCCAAGGAAACGGGCGAACCCAACGCGACGCTGCGTCCGTGGGACGTTGCGTACTATGACAGCATGCTGAGCAAGACGAAGTATGCCGTGGATCAAAACCGCGTGCGGCAATACTTTCCGGTGCAGCATACGATTGACGCGGTCCTGAACATT
>DASRSF010000031.1:0-12186 GCA_035656615.1 Vulcanimicrobiaceae bacterium
GTATTTCTTTCCTTTGTATGTTCCGACCAATAACGCGGTCTATCACATTTTGGACGGCAGCGGCGGAACCGCCGCTAACAATTGGGGTTCGTATTTCGTGCCGGGCAGCGTCAACGGACAAGGATACAACCAAGATCGCGAAACGGTAGCCAACGTTCACTTCGGCATACCGCATCGCTTCGACACGGGGCGCGACGACATTCAGTTGCTCTACGTCGTCGGTAATCTTTATACCGGCTTCTATAGTTCCGCCAACGACATCGGCGCCGCAAACGTTACGCCGTGTACGCCGAGCGCGGCGCTTCCGTATTGCAATCCCTCGACACTGGCCAACTACTGGCCCGGCTATCCCATTCCGTGGCTCGATTCCACGTATTATACGGGTCAGCTGGGTCAAGCTCCGAATAGTAACGACGTCGTTGCGGGCGTGTTTCCCAGCAGTCCGACGCAGCGGGTCTACAACTATGCCAGCCCCAGCGGCTTTAACGGGACGTCCTATATCGATCCATCTGATCGCGACACGTCGAGCAATGCATTCGCTATCGAAAAGTTGCAGTATCAGCGCAACTTCAGCAGCAGCTCCTTCTTGCGTTTCGGTGCGTACGGCGAATACACGAACTGGTTCATCTTCGGCCCGAACGCCTCGCAGCTGACCTTTGGTGCGGCGCTTCCCGATTACGAGGTGCTGGGACATATCTTCGGCGGCAATTTAACGTACGCCAACCAGCTGTCCTCGCAGCACCAGCTGACCGCGAAGCTCTCGTACATGACGCAGAAGCTGCAGACCTATAACGCCCAATTCGGTGCGACGGGGCTGGGAACGATTCTATCGAGCTACGTGGACAACAGCGGCAACTGTTATAATTTCACGACCGGTGCGTTGTGGAGTTGCTACGACGCCGGTAGTCAGGGCGGCCTACAGGACGACGGCAGCATCAACCTAACGCCGAGCGGCGCTGTACCCGCCAACTCACCTGCGGCACTCGCAGGTGCGCATTGGACCATGACCGAGAACGGTTACGCCGCGCAAGTCGACAACGTGACACCGTACTTTAGTTCCGCGGCAATCACCGACGTGTATCATCCCAACGAAAAGTTGACGGTCAACTTCGGCGCGCGTTTCGATTCGTTCTCGTACCGTTTGAACGACTTGAAGTCGGGTTATCCGACCCGCCAGTTTTGGTTCAACGCGTTCAACCGCGAAAATTGCGGCGCGCCGGGTTTTGCCCCGGTGAGCATTTGGAATCCCAACACGCTCACGTTCGGTACATGTCCCGCGGGCTTTACGCCGATGTGGAACGGGTCGGGTCCCACGCCTGGTGTCGGTCTAACCAACGTCGGAGCGAGTACTACGACGGCCAACGTATTTCAACCGCGCGTAGCCTTTACGTGGGCATTGGGGCCCGATACGGTCATTCGCGGCTCGTACGGAAAGTACGCGCGGCCCGCCGCGACCTCGTATCAGCAATACAACACCTGGCAGCAAGATCTCGCGTCGTTTATCTCGCAATTTTATGCGTTCGGCTACACGACGCCGGTGCATGACGTTCGTCCCGACACGGCGGACAACGCGGACATTTCCTGGGAGCAGCGCGTGAAAGGCACGGCGCTTTCGTTCAAGGTGACGCCGTTCTACCGGCGTACGCAAAACCAACTGCAGTACTTGGCGATTAATCCGCTGCAAGGGACACTCGCCGGCCTCAACATCGGCACGCAAGTCAATGCCGGCGTCGAATTTTCGGCGCAATACGGCGACTTCTCGCGAGACGGCCTCTCGGGCATTCTCTCGTACACGTACACCAACAGCAAAGTGAAGTATGCGGCGGTTTCCAACGGTGCGAGCGTCATCGATACCCTCAACAACTACATTGCCCAGTACAATTCATATACGAAATCCTGTAATCCGAGCGTCAATCCGGCGGCCGCGCAGCCAGGTACGTCTGCATATGCAGCGTGCGGCACGGCGCTGTGGGGCGGCCAAAACGCGGCGCCCTCGCTGGTGAATGCGTCGGCATCGCCTATTACCAACCCGTATTACAACCAAAGCGCGCAGCCGCTGCTCAGCCGCGACGCTTGGTATGCACCGTACGACGTGACGCCGGCGCCCTTTACCGCCGCCAACGGCTTTGAAACGCCGGATGTCGTTACGATGATTCTCAACTATCGTAAGGGCCGGTTTGCAATAACGCCTTCGCTGATCTACAGCTCCGGCTCAGTGTACGGTTCGCCGCTGGTGTACCCGGGGTATGTACCGCAGTCGTGCACGGCCGATCCGGCCAGCACGCCGCTTACTCCCGGAGTGAGCTGCACGGGTTCGTACACGACGGGAACGGGCGCAGTAGAAAGTCCCGGTGCGGTGTTTTTGCCGGACCCGTACACCGGTAAGTTCGACGCTCCCGGCTCGTTGCAAGAGCCCTCGCAGCTCACGCTCAATCTGCAGATGGCTTACGATATCTCTCCGCGCTTAACGCTTACGCTGATCGCGAACAACGTGTACAACAAGTGCTATCAGCGCGGCAGAGCGTGGGACGATCCGAATACGTGCATTTATTCAAATCTGCCCTCGAACGTGCTGGCGCCCTCCGGCAACTTCTTGGCCTCCAGCGTGACGCCGGTTCAAGTGCGCTACCCGTATGGGACCTGGTTCAATAACACGCAACTCGGCTATACTTCGGAGTTGCAGCCGTTCCAGGTGACGGTTGATTTGAACATCAAGTTGTGATTTCGCGCAGAAGGTTCGCCGCCGGTGCGCTCGGCGCATCGGCGGGAGCACTCCTGTCTCCATGGCTGGTTTCATGCGGATCGAGTGCGGCACGCGCGCGCGAGCGAGTGGTCGTCGTCGGCGCCGGAATTGCAGGCCTGACTGCGGCCTTGGCGCTCAACGATGCCGGCATACCGGTGACGGTGTACGAGTCCGCCGATCGCGTGGGCGGACGGATGCATTCGGAGCGAGGGTTTTGGGCCGCGGGTCAACACACGGAGTGGTGCGGCGCGATGATCGATTCATCCCACGCACACATGCGCGCGCTGGCGCGGCGGTTTGTTCTGCCGCTAACCGACACGTATGCGGCGATGCTGCCCCACGCACGCGACACGGCGTACTTCGCCGGCCGTTACTATCCCATGTCCCGGGCCGATCGCGATTTCGAGCCCGTCTATCGTGTGCTGCGCGAACAACTGGCCGCTATCGGCGAATTTACCACGTACAATTCGGCCACGCCGCTTGCGCGGCGCCTTGACGCCATGAACATGACGCAGTGGATACAAACGTATGTTCCAGGCGGCCGAAGCTCCAATCTGGGGCGGCTCATCTACGATGCATACTGGAACGAGTACGGCGTCGATCCCGATGCTCAAAGCGCATTGAACCTGGTTTACATGCTGGGAGTGCAGCACGATTATCAACATGGCGGGCAGCTCAACGTCCTGGGATACTCGGACCAGCGCTACACAATAGCGGGCGGAAACCAGCAGCTTCCGGCAAGCATCGCGCGCGCGTTGCCGGCCGGCAGTGTTCGATTGCGCAATCGTTTGCAATCAATTCGCCGCACATCAGGCGGCCGGTATGCAATGCGTTTTGCAACGCCCGGCGGCACAGTAACCGAATATGCCGATCGGGTCGTCTTGGCGATGTCGTTCATGGTTCTGCGCGGCATTGACTGGAGCGGTGCCGGTTTTGATGCGCGCAAGGCGCGCGCCATCAATGAGCTCGGCTACGGGATACATACCAAACTGCACGTGCAATTCAACGACCGGCCGTGGTTGCACAAGGGCGCGTGGCCGGATCCCGCGGACGGTCAAATCTGGACCGATCTGGGCTTCCAATGTTCGGTTGACTATTCACTCGGACAATCGGGCACGCCCGGTATCGTTGAATTTTTCACAGCAGGCGGTCCGGGACTAGTAAATATGCCGTCCACGCCATACACGTTTTCAACCCACTCAGCGGTTGTCGATTGGCACGTCCGGCGTTTCTTAGCGCAGCTGGACCGGGTGTGGCCCGGGACGGCTAAAGCGTACAACGGCCGCGCCACGCTCGGTAATGCGCAAGTGGATCCGAATATTCTGGCAAGCTACTCGACGTGGCTGGTTGGACAATACACGACGATTGCCGGGTACGAGCGAGTCCGGCAAGGGCGAGTTCATTTCGCGGGCGAGCATTGTTCGCTGGCGAATCAAGGTTTTATGGAAGGCGGCGCGGAGTCGGGCGCTGCGGCGGCTCGCGAGATCCTGGCGGATTACGGCGTGCGTATGCGCGCTGCGGTGTGACGCAGAAAGGCAAACCACAAATAACCGGCCGCCATGTACACCAAAAAGATATAGGCAAAAGCGTTCGTCGGAGGCGGCGGAGCCGGATAGAACAGCGTTACGGCCGGCACCAACAGAAATACGAGTGCAAGCGCGGCGATCACATAATCGATTGGACGGTGATCGCCGATCTGTCGCAGATAGCGGGGAGCTGCCAGCGCGATTAAACCGTAGATAACGATAAACCCGAAAGCGCTGAGCGTTCCACAATAGTTGAACACGTTTATCGGCGTGACGCCGGCTGCGTACATCGCAAGCGCGACCACCAGCATCGCGATGAGTGCAATCGCAACCGCAACGTACGGCGTGGCGAAACGCCGCTGTACGGCAGTAACTGCGGGCGGAAAAAGCTGCTTGCGGGCCATTGCCAGAATGATGCGAGCACCGGTCGTAACGCAGGCCAGACCAACGGAAAACGAACTGAAGATTGCTCCCAGCGCGATTGGGATCTTGAAGAACGGCACCTTATACAGATCGGCCAGCGTCCACAACGGCGCCGAAAGTTTGTCCAGCGTGGTTGCCGATCCGCGCATTCCCAGGACTTCACCGTACAGGCAAAGCACAAAAAATAGCGTTGCGATGATGACGCTTGCCACTACTGCGCGCGGTATGGTGATCAGCGGATTGCGTGCTTCTTCGCCGAACGCCGTGGCGCATTCAAAACCCACGAAGCTGAAGATCGCCGTTGCAATCCCCAAGCCGATGCCGCTGCCCTGCATGCCTTGCAAATGCAGCTGCGCCTGATCCAGATGCGGACCGTGCCGCACGAGCACAACGCCGATGATGATGCAGATCGTCACGACGGAGATAGATTCCAGCACGAGCATGATGATCGTCGAAAGCGCAATGTCGCGGAAGGCAAGCGTGTAGAGCACAATTGCCAGTAAGGCCACCACGGCCAAGGCGGGGACGTGCAGCCCCATCGTTTGTGCGAGATTGCCGATGAACAACGCCATCGCGCCGAATTGCGAGGCGCCCACGAAAACGTACGCCCAGATCAGCGCCCAGCCCGCAAGCGCGCCGCCGCTGGTACCCAGATACGCGGCGGCGTATCCATACATCGATCCGGCTCCGGTTGAGCGGCGCGCGAACTGATTCAAATTCAACGCCACGAAAAGCAACATGACGCCGGCGAAAATGTAAGCAAGCCACGAGGCGTTGCCGGCTCCCGCGAAGATGTACGGCGCAATGAGTACCGGCGTCATACTCAGGCCGATGAGCGCGATCGACGTCGCGAGCACCTCAGGAAATGACAGGCTGTTCGATCGAAGTCGCGCGGGCTCGCTCACAGCAGTAACGTAACGGATTCCAGCCCAGGTCACCATAGGCCGGAACAACAAAAAGGGCATCGAAAGCTGTACCCGAGCGCCAAGGTATCCGGCTGGAGCGTACGCTCGCTTACCCCCAAGCGCTAAAAACCGTCAAAGTGTAGAAAAAGCGGCAGGCCACCACCCCGGACATTGAGAACCAAGCGCGCTGGCGCCCCGGTCTACGAGGGCGCTTCATTGCACCGGAGACGTCCGGCCGTGGCCGGATGCCTTCACTTTGAGGGTCCGTTACTTGAACGAAAAAGAGATCGTTCTCACCAGAGAGGGTCTGGAGAAGCTCGAACGGGAGCTCGATGACCTGAAGACCATTCACCGGCGCGAGGTCAACGACCGCATCCGTCAAGCCAAAGAGTTCGGCGATCTGAGTGAAAACGCAGAATACGAAGACGCCAAACAAGAGCAGGCCTTTATCGAGGGACGGATCATCAAACTCGAGCAGATGATTCGCAACGCCCGCATCATCGACGAGTCGGACTATTCCGCCGACGAAGTGCACTTGGGCTCCATGGTAAAAGTGAAAGACCTCAAGGGGAGCGCCAGTCACGAGTTCTCGATCGTCGGCTCGGCTGAGGCCGATCCCGTGAATCAGCGCATCAGCAACGAGTCACCGCTCGGACGCGCGCTCATGGGGCACAAGAAAGGCGAGACCGTTGACGTAACGACCCCTCGCGGCGTCGTCAAATACAAGATCGAATCGATCAAGAGCGGAGCAGCCCCAAAGAAGGCCGCCAAAAAAGCGTCGTAAAGTAGGAAAACCCGCAGCAATGCGGGTTTTGTTCATAAACGGGTTCCTCAAAGACAATCTGGAATGAAGGTCGTTCCATGAACGAGGACCTGGGCAAGACTGAATCGGCGCTTATCCAAGCACGACGCGAAAAATTGGCGGCGCTTCGCGCGCGCGGCCGCGACCCATTTGCGCAGCGCAGATATCCCGTCGATACGTCGATTGCCGAGCTCAGCGAGAAGTACGGCTTTCTGGTTCCGGAACAGCGGGCGGAAAGCGAACGGTGGTATGTCGCGGGCCGCATCATGGCCAAGCGCCGCATGGGCAAGACGGTGTTTGCCGATCTCACCGACCGCACGGGGCGCATGCAGCTGTACCTGCGTAAAGACGAAGTGGGCGAAGAGCCGTTTGAAGAGTGGGCCGACTTGGATATCGGCGACATCGTCGGGGTGCACGGCTTCATGTTTCGATCCAAAATGGGAGAGCTGACACTTCACATACATGACTTTGCAGTGCTCTCCAAGTCGCTTTACCCACTGCCCGACAAGTTCCACGGCCTTACCGACGTCGAGAAGCGCTACCGGTCGCGCTACGTCGATTTGATCGTGAACCCAAACGTTCGCGACGCCTTTGCGATGCGCAGCCGCATCATCGCCCAGACACGCCGGTTCATCGATTCGTACGGCTTTTTTGAAGTTGAGACGCCTACGCTGCTTCACGTGGCCGGCGGCGCGGCCGCGCGCCCATTCATAACACATGTGAACGCTCTCGACCAGCAGATGCAATTGCGCATTGCCACCGAACTGAATTTGAAGCGTCTTATCGTCGGCGGCATGGAACGCGTGTACGAGATCGGGCGGATTTTCCGTAACGAAGGGATTGACACGACGCACAATCCCGAGTTTACGATGCTGGAATTGTACGCAGCGTACTGGGACGTCGGTGACATGATGAGCTTTAATGAAGAGCTCATCGCGCATTTGGTCTCCGTCGTTTCCGGCGGGCGCGAGGAACTTCAAATCGGCGATCGCACGGTCTCGTTCAAACAACCCTTTGCGCGCCTGGAGTATTTGGATGCGATGAAAAAGCATGGCGGATATACGCGCGAGCAGTTGCTCTCACCGCAGGGTGCCGCCGCCATCGCGCGCGACTTGGGATTGCCCGAATCTCCGACGCACGGCCACGCCCTGGACAAGATCTTCGAACGTGTGCTGGAGCCGCATCTGGTGGACCCGGTATTCGTCACGGGATACCCCGTTGTGATCTCGCCGCTTGCCAAGCGCCGTCAGGACGATCCGGACATAACGGACCGGTATGAGCTGTTTTGCGCCTCAATGGAATTAAGCAATGCGTTCACGGAGCTCAACGATCCCGACGACCAGCGTGCGCGTTTTGAGGCGCAAATCGCCGAACGCGCGCAGGGCGATGAGGAAATTCCCGAGCCCGATTGGGATTATGTTCGCGCTCTGGAGTATGGAATGCCGCCAACGGCCGGCATCGGCATCGGCATGGACCGCTTGATCATGCTTCTAACGAATAACGAGAGCATCCGTGACGTCATTTTGTTCCCGCTTCAACGGCAGCACGGTTAACGATGGAAGCGGCGAAGTGCGCTCATGAACCATGCACGTGCGATGTTGAAGCCGGCAAGTTGTATTGCAGCCGCGCGTGCAGTGAAGATGCCGGCGGCGCAGCCGGCGGTATCGACATGCAACACGGCCGTTGTCGCTGCGGACATCCACGCTGCGAGGTAAGATAGCGGTATGAAGTACTGGACCCCTTGCGCCGCATGTATCGCGGCGATTTTTGCTATTTCTGGACCGGCGAGTGCCGACGCACCGAGCGCGGGCGTTATTGCCGCCGCCGCTATCGGCACGCACGAGGAAACGAACGGGCGCGCAACCGTACCGCTGGTGCCGGTACCGCTGCTCAGCGTACGCGTTCCGTTCAAACGCTTCGAATTTGCCGCGGAAGGTCTTCCGCCGATCGGTCCGGTGCCCTACGGCTCAACATTTCCCGGGGTTTCACGCGGGACGAAGCTCAGCTATGCTTATGCCGTCGTGCGTTACCATATCGGCGCCGTTCTTACCGCCGGAATCGGCGAAACGCTGTACAATCAGGCGACGACGTATAGTGCGTCGCACGTCTTTCATTCCGTCACGTATTACGGCAATCAAATGTATGCGACGACGACGACGACCTCGGTGACCGAGATAGACGCCTCACGCGTTCCCGGTCTGCGGTTTGAGCTGCAAGCCCGCCGCACGTGTAGTCGTCAAACTGGGATTGAGGGGGGTATTGCACTGACGCCGTCGATGCACGCCGTGGTGCACGTGGTCAACCGGTACGAGGAACGTACGTTCACGACCGCGCCGTTTCACACCATCCCGTACAAGATGAGTTCGCAGGTTGCGCTACCCGAGACAGCCTCGGAGGTAGACGCGTTCGCTGACGTTGCGCGGCGTTTCGGTCCGTACACGGTACGTTATGGACTGCGTTATTTGAACTACGTGGCGCGCTTCAATAACGACCAGGCGCTTGCCGACCGGAACAGCCTGTTGCTGCCTTTTATCGGCTTCGAGCGGCGCCTGGGGCAATAGCCTACTTTACGGACGCAACCCATCCATCGTAAGTAGGGTCATGGCTCCTGAACTTACTTTTTGTAAGGAAAGGACAGCACAACTATGGATTTGACCAAAACCTACCCTCGCAGCGTACATGCAAAAGTGCACGGCGTTGTTCAACTCGGCCGAACGGTCGACAAAGGCAAAGCCGCTGCCTACGGCAACGTGGGCGAGTACCACTACAACTGCCCGATGGATCAAGCCGTCTTCGGCTTTCTTGGAATCAACAGCGATGAGCTGCTCGGCGTTATCAAGAACGCGAAAAACGATGAGGAGATCGAAGCCTATCTCAAAGGGTTTGTCGACAGAAAGCCACCTGAAGAAATCGACCAGTGGAACCGGGAATGGGTGACGCGCAAACCGCAAGGCGAGTCACTGCAGTTCTTCGAGCAACTGCGCCGCGAGATCGCTCCGGATCGGACGGACGTGAGGAGCTGGGCGGACCTTTTGGATCTGGACGAGAAGCGGACGGTCCCGCTTCGGGAAGCGGCCGCCGCCTAACAACGCTTCGCGCCGTCGTCGAATACGACGGTACGAATTTTTGCGGAATGCAATATCAGCCGTCGGCTCGTACGGTCGCCGGCGAACTTCAAAAAACGTTCTCCGCAATTTTACGCCACCGCATCGCCGTCACCAGCGCCGGACGCACGGATTCCGGAGTGCACGCTACCGGACAAGTCGTCTCGTTTAAAACGCAGGCGGCTTTTCCGTTTGACCGGCTCGCAATTGCGGCGAACAGTTCGCTGCCTTGCGACGTTCGCATCCGCGCAGCTGAGATCGTGCCGGACGAATTTTCCGCGCGCTTCTCCGCATCGCAACGAACGTACGTGTATGCGATCTACAATTCTCCGAACCCCTCGCCGCTGCTTTCGCGCTACGCATATCACGTTTGGAATGATCTGGACGCGGACGTCATGGCGCGTGCGGCAAAGCCGCTGATCGGCACCCACGATTTTCGCTCATTTTGCGGAATGCTGCCGCAGAGTGGTCCGACGGTTCGTACGGTGACTCTGCTGCGTATCGAGCGAAAGGAACGCCTGATACGCATAGAAATTCGCGCGGACGGATTTTTGCACCGTATGGTTCGAACGATCGTCGGTACGTTGGTGGACTGCGCCACCGGCCGCCGGGATCCGGCATCGGTTGATGCAATCCTGGCTGCTCGCGAACGTGCGGCGGCCGGAAGAACGGCGCCGGCACATGGGTTGTACCTGGCGGGAGTTCGCTACACCGATGGCTTCGATTCGTTTTGTGAGCCGCCCATTGCGGCTGCGTTCGTATAGTCGTAGCGTAGAAACCGCATCGCATACTGGTTGCGTTCGTCGGCGGCATGCTCGCCCAGAACGTGCATCGTCGCGGGCCGCGAGGGCGCAATATACTGCACGTCTCCATCGACTTGCGCGAGGACTTCGGTTACGTATGCCGTGTCGACGTAGCCGGAAAATGCGGCAAAGATCTGCGCGCCGCCGATAACCGCAATCTCCGCTACATCGGCGGTGTTCCGCAGCACGTCCTCGACCGATGCAGCGCTTTCAACGCCCGCCAAGTCGAGAGGGGCGCCGCGGGTCAGGACGATGTTTCGCCGTCCCTTCAGCGGGTCTCGCAGTGACTCGAATGTCCTTCGTCCCATGATTACGGGCTTGCCCATCGTGAGTTCGCGAAAATGTTGAAGATCTGCGGGAAGATGCCACGGTAACCCGCCCGCACGGCCGATAATTCCGCGGCGGTCGTGGGCAACGACAAAGATCACACGCGGCCGCACGCTGAAGGTTAGACTGCGACTTCGGCGCGGATCGGCGGATGCGCCTGGTAGCCGATGAAAACGATATCCTCAAACCGGTAATCGAAGAGCGAGTGCGGCCGGCGCTTGAACGCGATGTGCGGCAGCGCAAACGGTGTGCGGGTTAATTGCAAGCGCGCTTGTTCAAGATGATTATTATAGAGATGACAATCGCCCCCGGTCCAAATGAATTCCCCGGGTTCTAAATCGCATTGATGCGCAACCATGTGCGTGAGCAGCGCATACGAGGCGATGTTGAAGGGAACGCCCAAAAAAGCATCGGCACTGCGCTGGTAGAGCTGACACGAAAGCCGCCCGTCCGCGACGTAAAATTGGAATAATACATGACACGGCGCCAAGGCCATCTTCGGAATTTCGGCGGGGTTCCAGGCGCTCACGATTAGCCGGCGGGAGTCCGGATTGATTTTTATCTCATGCAGCACTTGCGTCAGCTGATCGACGACGGTACCGTCGGCCGCCGGCCACGAGCGCCACATCGCGCCGTAAATCGGTCCAAGGTCGCCGTGTTCGTTCGCCCATTCATCCCAAATCGTCACGCCGTGCTCGTGCAGGTACTGTACGTTGGTGTCGCCGCGTAAGAACCACAACAGTTCGTGAACGATCGAACGGGTATGCAATTTTTTGGTGGTTACCAGTGGAAACCCGTCGTGCAAATCGAACCGCATCTGATATCCGAACACGCTGCGCGTGCCCGTTCCGGTCCGGTCGCCTTTTTCGACCCCGTTATCGATAATGTACCGGAGAAAGTCGAGGTACTGCTGCACGAAGCCGGAGTATTCGCCGTTTTCGGCTAAGTGACTGCTATGGCGACGCGTTTGGTATGGGGAGTCTGCGCGGGTGTGGCCGCGCTCGTATTGGCGTCCTGCGGAGCGTCGGTTCCGCAATCACCCTCCACCGGATCGGGAACGCAGTGGCGCTTGAACGCCGGCGGTTCCGCGCAATCGAATGCACTGCAGGGCCTGCAGTTCTACCCCGGCACAATCACCATAAATGCCGGAGACACCGTTACCTGGACGTTTGCCTCGCTCGAACCGCATACGGTCACGTTTCTAAAGATGGGCCAAGCCACGCCGCCCCCGCCCACGGATCCAGCGGCCGAAGCACCGGCCGGCGGATCGTCGTATGACGGCAGCGCCTTTACGAGTTCCGGCTTCCGGGCCGGCGGATTCAGCTATACGTTGACATTTCCCAAAGCGGGAACGTACGTGTATTACTGCTTGATCCATCAACCGGTTATGCAGGGAACAATCGTCGTCAATCCTTCGGGAACCGCCTACCCATTTACGGAAGATGGATATTCGAATCAAGCGACCTCGCTGTTACAGAGCGATATGAATCTCGCCGCGGCGTCGGTCTCCGAGTTTCCGTATGCGCCGGGCGGCCCGCATATTGCAGCGGGAA
>DASRSF010000032.1:0-13485 GCA_035656615.1 Vulcanimicrobiaceae bacterium
CCACAACCATTACCAGATCGAGCTGCTGGCGAATCTCGATAAAGTCCCGGAGTCCGGCGCGCTTGCAATCGTCACGTTTCCCAAGCCGCAACGCGCTTCGGGTTTCCCCGCACGCGTTATCGCCATTTTGCCGTAGCTAAAACGGGATCTCTTCGTCGGGTGTTGGTTGTGGGGGTTGGCCTTGTTCCATGGCGCGGTCGATTTGTTGTTGGGCGCCTTTGAGCAGCGTTTCGCATTCGTTCGCCAGCGTTTTCCCGCGTTTGAAAAGCTCGACGGCGCGATCGAGCTCGATGTCACCCTTATCGAGTTCTTTGACGATGGTCTCCAGTTCGGCGACCTTTTGTTCGAATGCGCCCGGTTTTTGATCAGCCATCCGTCGATTTGCCTTCCACACGTGCCAGAAATTTTCCATGCGCCACCCGCGCTTCGATGTGCGCACCCACGGGCACCGCGTCCGCGTCGCGAACGGCGCGTCCCTCATACGTGACGATCGCATACCCGCGCTCCAACGGCGCCTGCGGGTCCAAACCGCTCAACGTCATTTTGAGGCGTTCAAGCATATCCCGATGCCGGTTCAGCGCATTGGCCTGAGCGCGTTGCAACCCATCCCGGATACGCGTTAAGCGCTGTTCCGACGGCGCGATATAATACCGTGCATTCGCGAGGAGATTTGAACGGAGCTGCGCCAAGCGGGCCGCCCGTTCGGCCAGCCGCTGATGCGGCGCGCGGGAATTGAGCCGGCGTTCGAGCGCGTGCAGCGCGGCATACCGCGAGGGAATCAGCGTGCGTGCGGCGTGCCGCAGCTCCTTCGCCGCAGAATCCGCGCGCTGCGCGGCGTTGGAAACGGCACTTCGCAGCGAGCGCTCCAGCTGCGTGTGCGCACGAACGATGCGCGCGAGATAGCGATCGGCAATCTCCCCGAAATATTGCGCGGCGTTCGAGGGCGTCTCACACGTATAATCGGCGACGTAATCGCTCAAGTGCACGTCGCCGGTATGGCCGACTGCCGAAAGCACCGGCCGGCGCGCGCGCACGATCGCCCGTACAACCGGCTCCAAGTTGAACGGAAACAAATCCTCGTAGGATCCGCCGCCGCGCGTAAGCACGATCAGATCCACGTCCAGCCGTGAGGCCTTGTCGATGGCCTCACCGATTTCGATCTGCGCGCCCTCGCCTTGTACGCGGGTCTCGACAAACTGCACCTCGATGAACGGCGCGCGTTTGGCAATCGTCGTCAAAAAATCTTCAGCACCTTTTCCGCGCGCGGAAACCAGCGCGATGCGGCGCGGAAATGCGGGCATCGGACGCTTGCGCTCGCGCTCGAACAGCCCTTCCGTGCGAAAGCGTTCTCGGAGCGCCTCGAACTGGGCGTACAGGGCGCCGATTCCGGTGAGCTCGACGGTTTTTACAAAGAGTTGGTACTGGCTGCGCGGTGCGAACGTTCCATACTCGCCGCCGCAAATAATCTCGTCACCGTCTTTGAAGCGCGGCAGTCGCGCCGCGTCACTGGCCCACGCTACGCACCGCAGAATGTCGGCGTTTTCTTTGAGATCGAAGTACAGGCGGCCATTGACGTTCTTAAGATCCGAAACCTCACCGCGCACTCGGATGCCGCCCAGCGTCTTATTTTGTGAAACGATGCGGCGGATGTAGTCGACGACGCGGCTAACGCCTTGCACCGGTTCCATGACGGGCTGCGCGGGCGAGCGGGGTTGCGAGAAGAGCGAATCTTGCACGTTAACGCGGCTGCGGTTTCGCGGTTTGTACAGCTTGTGGGGACGGCGCCGCTTGCGGCGATTGCGCGGGCTGATCGACCGTCGTGTCGGCGGGCTCTTGCGCGGGCGAAGCCTCGGGCGGAGGGGGCGGAGCCGTAGGTTCGGGTGAGAACGTAGGCGCGGGCGGCATGCTTTCCGACGCGGCGTTCGAGAGTCCAAGCGGCGCGCCAAACGCGTTCGGGGGCGGTGGCTGCGGTCTGCCGCACGGACTGAGCGGTTCGGTTCCACTCAAATAGTACTCATAACGGCCGTATCCGCCGCCGCAAGCAGCGAGCTTCTTCACTTCATCACCCGGAAAAACGAAGTCGTGTTTGGCAACGTTTTTGAGCGCGGACTTCATGAAGCGCGCCCAGATGCGTGCCGGGATGTTTCCGCCGTACGATTCATTCATGGGATGGTAATTGTCATTTCCGATCCAAACCGCCGTGACCAGATCCGGAGTAAATCCCACGAACCAGGCGTCGCGAAAGTCCGAGGTCGTGCCGGTTTTTCCCGCAGCCGGACGATCGATAATTGCATTGGGATACCCCGTACCGTGATTGATCACGTCCTCCATCATCGTCGTCATGATGTACGCGGTGCCCGCGCTTACGACTTCGGTTTGCTCGGGATACTGATTGTCGAGAATCGAATTGCCGAGCGAGTCCTTGACCAATCGAAATGGCGAGGGCGGGATGTGCACACCTTGATTTGCAAGCGTTGCGTATCCGGTCGCTTGATCGAGAGGTGAAATCACGGACGTTCCTAGCGCGAGCGAGAGATTCGGCTCCAGGGGTGCCGTTATGCCCATTCGCTTGGCGTACTCGATAACACGATCGATTCCAACCTCTTGCAGCAGTTTGACCGCGACGATGTTGCGGCTTTGCGCAAGCGCGACGCGCAGTGATATCGCGCCCATATAACTGTGGTCGTCATCCTGCGGCGACCAGGTTCCGCCATTTCCGTCGGGATAGCTCACCGGGCTGTCGTCGATAACCGTTGTCGGCGGCAAACCGCTGTCGATCGCAGCGGTATACACGTACACTTTGAATGACGAGCCGGGCTGGCGATGCGCCTGCCACGCACGGTTAAACTGATTGTCGAGGGAAAAGTGCGTCCCGCCGATCATCGCAAGGATCTCCCCCGTTGCCGGCCGGATCGCGACCAGCGCAGCTTGGCTCGCGCCGATGCCTTCCAACTTGGCTTGGTTCATCCCCCAATCGACCGCTTCTTGTCCCGTCTTTTCCATCGAACGGTCCAGCGAAGTGTAGACCTGAAGCCCGCCCTCGTACGTGGCTTGTTTTCCGAACGCGCGCTCCAGCTGCGACACGGCGTATGTCGTGAACCACGGCTCATGGAAACCTTGAAGCCCGGCCGGACGCTCACCGGTAAGTTGCAGAGGCCCCTCGTAGGCATTGTCGGCTTGTTCTTGCGTGAGATATCCGCTCTCTGCCATGCGATCCAGAACGTGCCGCTCACGTTCTCTTGCGAGATCGCGGTTGACGTACGGCGAATAATCAGAGGGCGCAGCTACAAGCCCCGCAAGCATTGCAGCCTGTCCCGCGGTAAGGTTTGCCACGCTGCGCCCGAAATAGGTATGCGCTGCCGCGTCCACGCCGTATGCTCCCGAACCCAAGTAGATGAGGTTCAGATAACGCTCGAGGATCTCGTCTTTGGTGTAGTACCGCTCGATCTCCATTGCGAGAAGCGCTTCTTGCACTTTGCGAGAGATCGTTTGTTTGTCGGTCAAGAACAACCCCCGCGCCAGTTGCTGGGTGATCGTGGAAGCACCTTGCTCGATCTGATGGTGGGTGAGGTTGGCCGCAGCGGCGCGCGCAATGCCGAAGAAATCCACACCGTGGTGCCGGTAGAAATTATGATCCTCGTTGGCGATAAAGGCATCGCGAACGACCGGCGGTATGCGATCGATAGGAACCCAAATCCGGTTCTCTTTGTACAACGTGGCCAGAAGCGCGCCGTCGCGCGCATAAATGCGCGTTGAGCGCGCCGGCTGATAATCCGCCATACGGCTGATGTCGGGCAGATTGCGGGAATACGCGGCAACGATTCCCGCCACGGATCCGGCGGCAAACAGTACCAAAAGAAAAATGATCACCGCAAGGGCGCGCAAAAACTTACGCATGGCCGTTTTGCTTGCTCAGCGCTGAGAGCACGCCGTTGACGAACCGTCCGGAATCTTCGGTGGAAAAACGCTTGGCCAACTCGACCGCCTCGTTGATGATCACCGGTCGAGGCGTCAGCGGCTGATGCCGCAACTCAAAGGTTCCCATGCGCAGCAAGAGCCGATCGATGGTCGGCAACCGTTCGATTGTCCACCCCTCCAACAGCGGCGTGAGCATTTCATCACTCTCACCGGTGTGTTCGATGGTTCCCAGGACAAGCTCTTTTACGAAATGCCGCTGGGCGCTTTCGCTAAATGTTGCCAGATACTCGTCGAGAACTTCAGCAGGATCGCGGTGACCGATCTCCACGGAAAACAGGGCTTGCAGCGCGAGCTCGCGGGCCATACGGCGGGAAGGCACAGGTAACTCCTAGGCGACGCGATCGGCGGCCGCAGCCATGAGCTGCGGCAGAAAATCAATGGTGTAGCGCCCGCGAACGAACGGCTGGCTGGACAAGATCTCAAGGCACTGCTCGATCGTGGTGTTGACGCCCTCGATCACCGTTTCGTGCAGGGCGCGTTCCATTCGCGCTATTGCGGCCTCGCGGCTTTCCCCAATCGCGATGATCTTGGCGATCATCGAATCGTAGTACGGCGGCACTGCGGCGCCGGAGAAAACGTGCGTGTCCACACGAATGCCCGGGCCGCCGGGAAATACGACGCTCGTCAACGTCCCGGCCGCCGGAGCGAAGTTATTGCGCGGGTCCTCGGCGTTGATGCGGCACTCGATGGCATGGCCCGATGCGCGCAGATCGCTTTGTGAATAGCCGAGCCGCTCGCCGGCAGCAACGCGAATCTGCTCTTTGACCAGGTCGATGTTGTAGACCATTTCGGTAACCGGATGCTCGACTTGAATGCGCGTATTCATTTCCATGAAGTAGACCGCGTCGCCGCTTACCAGAAACTCGAGCGTCCCCGCGTTACTGTAGCCAACCGCTTTTCCGGCGCGCACCGCCATTTCGTGCAGCGCGGCACGCGAGGTCGGTGAAAGATTCGGTGCCGGAGCTTCCTCAATCAACTTCTGGTGGGACGGTTTTTGAACCGAGCAATCACGTTCCCCAAGGTGCACCAAGTTCCCAAATTCGTCGCCCAAAATCTGCACTTCGATGTGGCGAGGCTTGACGATGAGCTTTTCCATATAGAGCCGGCCGTCTTTGAAACTTGCTTCTGCCTCAGCCGTAGCCGCGCTATATGCACGTTCGAGATCTTCAGGTCCGTGTACGACCCGCATTCCCTTACCGCCGCCGCCAGCAGTCGCTTTCAACAGAACGGGATAGGCGATCTCTTGCGCCGCCTTGCGAGCTTCGTCCACGGACCAGAGAATGTCCGTACCTGGAGTTGTCGCGACTCCGGCCTCGCGCATGACGCGTTTCGCCGTCGCTTTATCACCCATCGCCGCAATAACATCGGGTTTTGGACCGATGAACGTAAGCCCGTGGTCCGCGCAGATCTCGGCAAAGCGTGCGTTCTCCGCCAAAAAACCGTATCCGGGATGAACCGCATCGCACCCCGTGATCAGCGCCGTGGAGATGATGTTCGGAATGTTCAAATACGATCGCGCCGCCGGACCCGGCCCCACGCAAAACGCTTCGTCGGCGTGCCGCACGTGCAGCGAGTTTCGATCCGGTTCAGAGAATATCGCCACCGTTCGCACACCGAGTTCACGGCATGCGCGATTGATTCGCAGGGCGATCTCGCCGCGGTTGGCGATCAACACTTTCCTAAACATCAGCCGCGATCGATTTCAAAGAGAACCTGCCCGTACTCCACCGGCTGACCGTCGGTGCACAACACGTTCACGAGGCGTCCGCCCCCCAGCGAGCGCACCGGCGTTCGAATGCCAAGCGCCTCGACGTATGCAAGTTCGCGGTCTCCTTCGACGTTTTCGCCTTCGCGCGCGCCCGGGCGAGAAAGTCGCACAATGCCGACGAGGTCTGCTTTAATCCGGTCGAGCTGCAGGGGAGGCGCCGGAGTTTGGCTTTGTTCCGCAACCGGCTCGCGACGAGGCGGCGCGACATGCTTGCGGCGCAGCTCCACGGCGTCGTCGTTGCGGTCGGTGATTCGCAGGCGCATGAGGTCGGTTTGCAAGAACGCCTCAGCCAGCGCTCGCACGCGCTCGACAAGCAGCTCCTCAGACATGAGCGCTACCGATTCGCGCTCCCCGGGCGGAAGCCCCGCGACGGCAGCGGCGTAGCGCGGATCCACCTCCGCCAAAGGAATTAGGGCAAATCCCCGTTCCCAAAGCCTGGGATGCGGCACTTGCAGCCCAGGCTCCTCGATGTTCCGGTCGCCATAGAGAAGGATGTCCAAGTCAATGACGCGGGGTCCCCACCGTTCACCCGGCGTGCGGCCGAGCGCATGTTCGATCTGCTGAAGAGCCGCAAGCAAATCGCGCGCCGACAATTGCGTTTCCAGTAGAACCACGGCATTGCAAAAATCCGGCTGGCCCGTTCGCCCCCAGGGTGTACTGCGATACAGCCGCGAGCGCGCAATGATATGGCCGAGATTGCGCAAACGATCTACGGCGCGGCGTATCGAACCTGCGCGATCTCCAAGGTTGGAACCTATTCCGATGGCTGCGAGCACGTTACGGACGCGGGACGAATGCGGAATTGGTGCGCCGCAGTTCAACGGTTGGAGTGGCACCCTCGAGCAGCGCGGGCTTTGCAATGGCGATGCGCACAGCGGCGATGCGCGAGTCGCGGAACATGCTTGCCGTCAATTCCTGGGCCAATCGCTCAAGCAGCGCAAACGATGTGGTACGGACCAGCTCGACGATACGCCGGTGAAGTTCGTCGTAGTCGATCGTGTCGGCGAGCGCATCGCTTGCGGCCGCAGCTCGAAGATCCACATCCAGAAAAACGTCAATGTCAAGCGGCTGCTCACGGGCGCGTTCGGCTTGCGTGACGCCGTGGCGCCCGTACGCTCGTACTCCACGAAGGGCAATCACGTCCACGATGCAGGCCGCCATCCGCGAACGATCGCATCGCTTACGCGCACCGCGTCCAGCGCTTCGTCGACGTCATGCACCCGAACGATGTCGATGCCGGCCGCTACCGCGAGCGCCGTGGTCGCGGTCGTTCCGGCAATTCGCGCATGGACCGGCTTTCCGGTCAATTTTCCGATGGTCGATTTGCGCGAGGTGCCGATCAATGTGGGGAAACCGAGCGCAGTAAGGCGCGGCAACTCATGCAGCACCGCAAGATTGTGATCCGGCGTTTTGCCAAAGCCGATTCCCGGATCCAAAATTACCGCCTCCGGCGGAATGCCGGCCTGCACCGCACGCTTCGCCGCCGTGTCCAAAAAGCGCAACACTTCGTCCATGACCTCGCCGTACTCCGCCCGTTCCTTATTGTGCATGATCACGACCGGCGTTTGATTCTCCGCGGCAGCCTGCAGAAGCTCGTCGGGCAAGCCCCAGATGCAATTTAGTATGTTCGCGCCGGCTTGGCAAGCGCGGCGGAATACCTGCGCCTTGTACGTGTCCACCGAAATAAGCGCGTGCGGTAAACGCCGGCGTACGTCTTGCACGACCGGAAGCAGTCTGGCCGCTTCGGTTTTCACGTCAACCGGTACATAACCCGGCCTGGTCGACTCTGCGCCGATGTCCAAAATATCCGCACCGCGCGAAGCCTGCGCCAGTGCGTGCGCGCTCGCATATGCCGGATCCGCACGGCCATCGCCCGAGAACGAATCGGGCGTAACATTAACCACGCCCATGATGTACGTACGCGCTCCCCAAACGAGCTCCGTGCCGGCACGCCGCAGGCTGCCGCGTGGATTAACCGGCAGTTTGGCCGGCATTGACATGCTCCATCCACCATTCGCGCAGTTCCGCGACGATAAACGTGGAGCCGGTAACCACGACGATATCGTCGGCGCCCGCGTTTCGGCGCGCAATGCCCAGTGCTTCGACCGGATCGGTGATCGCACGACCCCAAACCCCGAGAGATTCGGCCATGTTGACCAGGCGCTGCGGTTTGATCGCGCTGCGTCCCTTTGCAAAAAACTCCGTAAAAATTAGCGTTGAAGGTAACGCTGCAAAGGCCGAAAGAATCCCTTGAGCGTCTTTTGATTGACCGATCGCCAAAACAAAAACGAAACGGCGATCCGGAAATGTCGCGGCAAGCGCACGTGCAAGATGCTGCGCTTTATCAGGATTGTGCGCGACGTCGAAGATGACCGCAGGGTGCGAGGGAAAGAGTTCCATGCGTCCCGCGAGATTCAACCGCGCAAGGCCCATTTCCGCAGCATCGCGGTCCGGGCGAAGCGTTTGCGGAAGCGCCTCGCACGCAACTAAAGCCGTTGCACAATTCTCCTGCTGAAAATCTCCGAGCAGCGGCAGTACGACGTCGTACGTCTGCTCCGGAGTAGCTACCTGAAAGCTTTGACTGTACGGATTGGCTGCCTGCGCGGTGATACGCGTAACATCGCGCACGGCCAGGAACGGGGTACCGGTCTGCCGGCAATGGTTTTCGATAACGCGCCGCGGCCCCGCATCGGTAACGGAACTCACCAGAGGAACCCCGGGCTTTGCGATACCGGCTTTGTCGGCGGCAATTTCTTCCAAGGTCTCGCCAAGGATCTCGGTGTGGTCCAAGCCGATGTTCGTAATGAGGCTTACGACGGGATGCAGGACGTTCGTTCCATCCAGCTTCCCGCCGATCCCAACTTCGATCACTGCCACGTCGACGCGCTGCTGCGCAAAATACAGAAACGCGAGCGCGAGGAGCGTCTCATAATATGAAGGGCGGGTGTATTCCGCGGACACTCGCTCGATCGCCGGCATCATCTCGCCCAGCAGATCGCCGAACGTTTCTTCCGGTATGTTTATACCGTCGATGCGGGCGCGTTCGACGACGGAGCGCAGATGCGGCTTGGTATGTAGGCCCGTTTTGTGGCCCGCTGCGGTGAGAATCGCCGCAATCATCGTGCACGTCGAGCCCTTACCGCTCGTTCCGCCCACGTGCACGGTCGGATATTGATCCTGCGGATCGCCGAGCTCGCGCAACAGTGCACGCATGCGATCGAGCCGCCCGGGCTCTCGCCGTGAAGCGACTTCATTCACCGTTCCGAGCAGATACGCTTGTGCGGTCGAAAAGTTCATCCGTGCGCCGGCAAACCGTTCAACACGTCGATAGCGTGCGGGAGAACGGGCAAGATGATTTCGAGACTTTGAGCGACTGCCGTGGGACTTCCGGGCAAATTTACGATGAGCGTTTTATTTCGCACTCCCGCCAGCGCCCGCGACAGTATAGCCGTCTTCGTGAACTTTATGCTTTCGGAACGAATGGCTTCCGCGATCCCGGGAATCTCGTAATCAAGAATCGCCGCCGTCGCTTGCGGGGTGCGATCGCGCGGTCCCATTCCCGTGCCGCCGCTGGTCAGAATAAGAGACGCGGAACCAGAATCACACAGTTGAATTAACTCCGCTTGAAGCGCGCCGGGATCGTCAGGCAGAACGAGCTCCCGCACAATCGTATACGCCGAACCCAGCCGTTCACGCATTACCGGCAGGCAGGCATCCTCGCGCTCACCGGAAGCAGCGCGATCGGAGAGAACGACCAGCGCTGTATTGTACATCACTCGTCTCCAGGCTTCAACGCGGTAAACGTGCCGCTCTTGCCGCCGGTTTTTTCAATGAGGCGCACGCACTCGATGGTGATCTCTTTGGACACCGCTTTTGCCATATCGTACACGGTCAGTGCCGCGATGCTCGCCGCGACCATCGCCTCCATTTCGACGCCGGTGCCGGCTACGGTTCGCGCGGACACCTCGACCAGCAGATCGTCACCGTCCCACGAGAATACGACGTCAACCGCGGCAAGCGGAATGCTATGCGCCAGCGGAATGAGGACGGGCGTCTGCTTCGCGGCCAGAATGCCGGCGAGCTGGGCGGCGACGAGCGCGTCGCCTTTAGCGAGCGAGGCGGAACGAATGGCGGCCGCGGCCTGCGCTCCCAAGCGCAATCGAGCTTGCGCCCGGGCCGTGCGCGCAGTCGCAGGTTTGGCGGTCACGTCGACCATGGTGATGCTGCCGTCGCCGGCAATATGTGAGGGTTTCGGCACAGTTTTAGAAAAACGGAACGGTTGAATGTCCTTGTTAGTCGGTGAAGCGCTCTCCTTCTTCGGAGCACTTGCGGATAGCGTCGCGGGCGTAGAGCCCGAGCAGACCGGCCGCGTGCGTATGATGTGCGCAACGCTGGGCCGGCTCCTGGAATTACCCGGGGCGCAGCTTCGCGTCTTGGACGCCGCGGCAGTACTTCGTAACGCCGGAATATTTGCCACGGCTGTCGATTACGAGCGCCCGGCGAGCGGCGCGCGCATTTGTGAAAAGTTCAGCGGTCTTCCCCCCGGAATAAGCGATACGGTGCGCTGGCAATGCGAGTTTTGGGACGGAATGGGCTATCCCGATCGCTTGCGCGCAGCCGAGATACCGCGTACATGCCGAGTTTTATTGGCGGCTTGCCGCTATGCGGCATGTACGAGTGAGGAGCAAGCACACGCCGTACTCACCGGCCAAAGCGGTCGCATGTTCGCGCCCGACACCACGGCAGCATTCCTCACCTGGTACTACACGCGTTCGGCGATAGCGACCTCATCCGACCTGAGCGATCTCGAGTGGATTGAAACGGTCGATGCGCAAAACGTGCTTGCCGTGCTCCGCACCGAACTGGGCGCGCGATTTCGTACGCGGACCGCGCAAAACGTGCGGGCTTCCGATGCCTGGGACGTCGAGCTCGCCGCGGTGCTCTACAATCTTCGGCAACAGGCCGTACCGGTGCTCGACCGCTTTGAAACGCTTCGGCCCGTAAGCCGCCTGCTCAGCGAAGAGGACGCGTGACCTCACCCTCCCGCATTGAAGAAATTCTTCGGCGCTATCAATGCGCCAGCGTTGTTGATCCGCTCATGGGCGTGCCGACGCACCTGCAGTACCTCAAGCGCCACGGATTTGAGGTGCACGGCGGCGACTTGGTAGACTGGTTCGTCCGTGCCGGCCAAGGTATCGTACTCAACGATTTAACGATTCTTCGCGACTGCGACATTGCGCAGGTCGTTGAAACCGTACCGGGACACGTCTACGCCGTTGAACGCTTCAAAGCGTGGGAAGGTGTCTTTTTTACCGAAGAGCAGTGCGCGTACTTGGCGACGTGGCACGACAACGTGCACAATCTGCGCAGTGACGGCCAGACCGGTCTTGCTATCCTTGGGCTTTGGAACGTCCTGTGCTACTGGTTGCAGAAAGCACAGTATCCGGACGACATGCCCGATATTCCGCCCAATGAACTCGCATGGACGTATACCTCTAAAATGTCCGAATGGGTGGGCCCTAACGGTCGTCAAAATACCGTGCGCCGATCGGACGTCCTCGAAACCATAGCCGCAAACGAAGCCGACGCGCTTTTTATGGTTCTGCCTGAGATCCACGCCCTTCGGACGGCCGACGCGCGCCTGTGGATGTGGGAAGCCTGGTGGCAAGGCAACGCGTACCACACCCTGGACGATACGTACCGGAAATCGCTTTTCGGGCGCGTCCAAGACGAAGCGCAGTATGACGCCGCGATTGCCCGTCTACTCTCCGGCGCGGCCGATTACCGGGTCGTGATCTTTCAGAGCAGCGTGGACCGGTTCGCGCGATTGGAGCCGGTACTGCGCAACGCGCGGCGGTCCCTAGAAACCGTCACGCCGAATGCGAGCGAAGCCTATCTGGTTGCAATTGCCTAATGGCCGGCGGGTTCGGTTCCCGTGGACATGCGCGCCCAAATAAAACACACCACCGCCAGGACGGCGTACAAAATCGTGTGTTTGGTGTGATGCTGTCCATCCAGTCCGATCGCTGGGAGGAAATGCGTAGCGCCGGTCCACGTCAAGATGGCCAGTACAATGAAAATGATGCCGAGAACGACGGCTAGGACTTTCATCGAATAACTCCTTTGGCAGCAAGTGCCAAACATGCGCCGCCGAACAGCAAGCAGTACCAGCCGAACGGCCGCAAATCGTTGTTTTGAAAATAACGTACCAAAAACGCGACGGACGCATACGCCGCAATTCCCGCAACCACACCACCCACAATCGCCTGCACGAGCACGGTGTGTGCCCCGGCGCCGAGCAAATCAGGAATTTCCAGCAGCCCCGCGGCCAAAATGACGGGCGTTGCGAGTAAGAACGAATAATTCGCCGCGTCCTCGTGGTTCAAATCCGCCAGCAGCCCGGCCACCATGGATGCGCCCGATCGCGATATACCCGGCAAGAGCGCGAGCGATTGTCCGACTCCAATTCCGACGCTCTGGCCGAACGTGAGTTGCTCGATACGCTTATCGGCCCGGTGATGCTGCTTTTGCCGCCGGCGCAAGTACTCGCCCAGAAACATGATCAGCGCATTCACCATGAGGAACAGCGCCGCCAGCCAGGCGCTTCCGAAAAACGCTCTAACGGGATCTTTGAGCAAGACGCCGAGCAATCCGACCGGGATCGTGCCGGCAACCAGGAGCCAGGCGATCTTTTCTTGCGGATCGGGACCAATTTTGCCGGCAATAACACTGTGAATGAACGCACGTACGATCTTCACCCACGTTCGACGATAAAAAACCACGAGCGCGAGAGCCGTACCCAGATGCAGCACGGTAACGAACGCCAAAAACGTCGGATCCGAACGATTGATGTTGCGCCATCCCAGCAATTCGGGGACGAGGATCGTGTGCCCGAGACTGCTGATGGGAAAGAGTTCGCTCACGCCTTGCAACAGCGCAAGCGTAATCGCTTGGGCAAAGGTCACGCCCGGGTGGATACGTCGTGGGAAGGATTGCTCCTGGAGACGCCTAAGCGCTTTTTTGTGGATCGAGAGCACCGGGAGTTCGAACGCGTCGGCGACACCCTGCTCGTGTCCTACAGCATATCCGACGACTTTCCCCAAGAATTTACCGAAACATACGATATCGCCGTCGGGGGGATTTCGATCCTCACGAATGCGGAGATTGCCAGAGAAGCACCGGTTTTCATTCAATTGGAACTGCGGGGCGACACGCGACCCATGATTCGTTTGCGCGGCGTCGTGCGGTGGTCGCGCATGGATCCCGCACTCGAGCGCTATCGCACCGGCATCGCCTTTACCGACATGGACGATGCGACTCGAAACGACGTAGCCCGCTACATCGACACGCTCAAACTTCTGCGGGACATGCAATAAGCGCCTTACCAGGCGACGAACTGCACCGTAAACGTATATTCGCCCGCAACGGCTTTACAATGAACGTACTTGGGTGCGTACGTGGCGCTGTTTGCCATCGCAAGGGCGCTTGCGTCCAACCCGGGATTGCCCGACGACTGCGCGAGGGCAGTATTCAGCACGCGCCCCTGCGGGTCCAAAGCGACGTGAATTGCGGCGGTCCCGTTTACTTTAGCGGATCGGGCCTGCTCCGAGATCGGCGCAACGTCCGGAGTCGATGTGAGGGCCGGTTCGGAGTCTGCATGTCCGCCGCACGGCCCGGCCGGGCTCGCGCTCGGTGACGGGGTAGCCGGCACGACGGTCGTGAGCGGCGCAGGCGTTCGC
>DASRSF010000033.1:0-2420 GCA_035656615.1 Vulcanimicrobiaceae bacterium
AAAACGAATAATCCGCCGCCTTGCCGGCGAAATTCGGAGATGGCCGAGCACTCATCGGGCGAAAGCCCGTCGCCCGTATCGACGGCAATCAGCCACACCTGATCGTAATCGCTTTGATCTATCCCGGCCAGTACGGTGTCGGGCGTTCCGTCCTTGTCGCGTGCGGTGACGTCGTGCGATCTCGCAAGCAGGCCCGTTACAAGCCGGAACCGTCCGACGTGCCAGTCGTCCTGCGTGTACGGTATCGTCGTTTGTATGAGAATCTTGGCCATCATCGGTTTCCTTTGGGATTATTGACGCAGCTTACGCTGGGTTTAGACGCGATGCTGTTACGTATCCGGTGTGGGAAAAAAGCGGCGAGTTCTTGTCGATCACCAGCACATGAGCGAACCGCTCGCTCATCCCGGCGCATGAAATGGTTTGCACGTCAATGATTTGTACCTGTGTGGCGCCTGCAATAAGATGATGGCCGGGCAAGCGGTCCACAAGCGATAGATCCGGAGGGCGGCCTGCTTTCCGCGCCGCGTTCACCGCTGCGATAACCGCGTCTACCCCGTGGCATTCTTCGGCCGGACTGTCCCAAAAATCGAGATATGGACCCAGTACGGTGGAAATGACGTACACCTGTGCGCGGCCGGAAACGCTGCCGGCTATGAAGCCGGCAGCCAAAGAGATGGCCATAATCGAGATGACCGCCGCCGGGACGGTCAAACAACCGTTGCCGCGCGCCATTACGGCTTGTTCGAGCGCCAGGGCTGCGTTCCCCAGGCCGACGATATATCGCTGGGGACGACGTTATTTTAGGGACAAGCGTAGGAAAGCCGGCAGCGATTGCGTATCCGGGATCTACCGTAGGGGAGGGACCATGAAGATTTCTATCCGCATTGCGGCCGCTTTATTGCTGTTGATGGGCTCCGCAAGTACTACGTATGCAGCCAGCATGGTCGCGAGTGCGGATACGCCGTCTAAAACTGTTTCCGGCGTGATGTTTACCATTCCAAAAGGCTGGTCGGTGCGCACGCATGGTCCCCTCGTCGTGATGACTTCGCCCGAATCAGACTTTAACATCGCCATCGTCGATGCCGGAAACGCGGCGAACGCGAATCAAGCGGTTCGCACAGCATGGCAGCGGTATCAACCTTCCGCACATCGGCGCTTGAGGCTTTCCACATCAACTCCGGCGCGGGACGGGTGGGACGAGCAACGTAATTTCGCCTACGAGACCTCGCCTAATGAACATCGCGTCGTAGGAGCGAGCGCCTTACGTAAGGGCAAGCGTTGGACGGTCGCAATTCTCGATGGTTCGCAAGCGACGTCCGACAAACGCTCTGCCGCTATCGACCTTGCCGGCAGCAGCTTACGGCCGGCTGGATACTCGAAGGAAACCTTTGCCGGGCGTACCGCTCATCCTCTGGACGCTGCGCGGATTAATGCGTTGACGTCGTTCGTACAGACCGGGATGCGCGAGCTGGATGTTCCCGGCGTTGCGATAGCACTTGTGGATCACGGTAAGGTCGTATACGAGGGCGGCTTCGGTGTTCGAACGCTCGGCGATGCAGCGCCTGTAGACGCGAACTCACTGTTTATGATTGCTTCGAATACCAAAGGGCTGTCCACGCTGCTGCTCGCACGACTGGTGGACGAAGGCAAATTGCGCTGGGACGAACCGGTCACCGAGGCGTATCCCAGCTTCCGCTTAGGCAGCGAGGCCACCACGAAAAAGGTGCGTATCGAAGATCTGGTTTGCGCGTGCACCGGCCTGCCGCGCAAAGACTTCGACTGGATTTTCAACACGACGATGCAAACGCCGCCCTCCGCTACATTCGAACAGCTCGCAACCACCGAGCCTACAAGTAAGTTTGGCGAGGTTTTTCAGTACAACAACTTGATGGCGTCGGCGGCGGGGTATATCGCCGGGCATCTGGTCAATCCCAATATGGGGCTTGGCGAGGCGTATGATTCAGCGATGCAGTCGATGATTTTCAACCCGCTGGGAATGAACGAAACGACGTTCGACATGAGCCGCGCTCTGGGTGAAAATCACGCGAGCCCGCACGGGATGGACATCGAGGGACATACCGCGCTTGCAAGCCCGACGTTTAATTACGTTGTCGTCCCGTACCGGCCCGCCGGCGGTGCGTGGTCGTCGGCGCACGACCTCATCAAGTACGTGCAGAATGAACTTGACCTTGGCATGCTGCCGAATGGCTCGCGTTTTGTTTCTCAGGAGAATCTGCTCAAGCGGCGTGCGCATAACGTGCCAATCGGCGAAGACAGCTACTACGGTATGGGGTTAATGGATGACGAGCACTACGGCATCTCGGTCATTCACCATGGTGGCGACCTCATCGGATTCCACAGCGATATTATCGCGATTCCGTCGGCCGGCGTCGGCGCACTTATCCTAACAAACTCCGATA
>DASRSF010000034.1:0-3383 GCA_035656615.1 Vulcanimicrobiaceae bacterium
ACTCGCTTTTGTCACTGCCAACGAGCTCAAGGTGGTCCGCAAGACCGACGGCATCTGGCTAAGTAACGGCGACGGCTTCCCCCTTAACCTGCAAACCGGCGAGATCGAGCGAATGGATTGCGATGCGACGGGTATCCTAAAGCAAAACGGTTGGATGTAGCCCCTTAGCGGCGAGAGACCGGCAGCTCGGCAGCGATGTGATTGCCATACCCGGCAATGCGTTCGATTCGCAAAGAGAGGCCGAGTTCGGCTACGATATATAAGCCTCTGCCGGACTCGCTAAGCGGGTCCAACGGCAAGCCGGGATCCCGCACAAATCCGCGCCCGCGGTCCGTCACGTGAAGAACCGGGTGTGCATGCGACCACTGCAGTTGCACGTCGATTGGGCCGGGCGCGTGCCGTACCACATTTCCGACCAGCTCGCCGAAGATCACCTCGGCAGCATTGAAGTCGCTGTCCGGCGCACCGCCGGCACACAAAACGTCAATAAATTGCGCGCGGGCATCGTGAGCCGCCTGCGCGTTGTCCGCATCGAACGTCCATTGCGTGCGCCGTCCGAACGACATCGTCAGAACGGCGGTGTCGTCTTGCGCTTCAAACGGCAAACATGCGTCGCACAGCAATTGCGCAGGGCTGCGCACGAACTGAATCGCCTCGGATTCGAAGACTTGCCGCAAGCGATGCTCGCCGAATGCTAAATCACGCGTTCCTTCGATCAGCCCATCGGTGTAGAGCGCCAGCAGTTGCGCATCTTTAAGCGAGATTCGCTGCGCTTGGTCCGGCGGTCCACTGTCACGCAGGCCTAGCGGCAGACCACCCGACAGCAATTCGATGACCTCGTTTCCGCGACGCAGCAACGGCGGTGGATGTCCGGCATTTGCGAAACGTAGCTCGGTAACGTCCGGATCGATGAAGCCGACGAACGCGGTAGCGATCGACGACGTGTTGCGCGAACGCATCTGAAAATCCAGCTGGTCGAGCAGCGCGGCGGGATCGCGTTCATGCATTGCCCCCATGCTGATTGCTTGGCGCAGCGCGCCCATCATCCCGGCGGCATCCAACCCGCGTCCGGTGACATCGCCCACACTGAGCATGATCGTACCGTCGGACAGCGTCACGGCGTCGTACCAATCGCCGCCCACCTCGGCTTCGTGCGAACTTGGCCGGTACTCCGCGGAAAATACCAACGCGGGATGCTGGGGAAGCCCGTCGGAAGACGGCAGCAACGCATGCTGCAGCGCTTCGGCAATTCGGCGCTCGCGATGCAAAGCAGTCACATGCTCGATGGCGATCGATAGACGGCGTCCCAGATCGTTAAATATCGGGATATCGGCATCCGTGTACGATCGCGGTGTCTCGCACCAGCACGCCACCAGCGCGCCCAGCGTCTGCCCGCGCGAGTGCAATGGGACGGTTATCGAGTAGTGACTTTCCAATGCTCGTACATCGCGCGACAAGTACTCCCAGAGGTCGGGTACCAATTGTTCGGATGTAATGCCGTTTTGAACGATCGTGCGGTGTTGGGCGAGTATGAACATGGCACGCTCTTCCGCTTGCGGCCGCAGCGTTCGCTGTCCGAGCAAATGGGAGGCGGCTGCCCCCTTGTACGGATCGCGGTGCGCTACCGAGACCGTGCGAAGCGCGCTGCCGTCTTCAATCTCGGTCACGTACGCCAAATCGGCCATCTCCGAGACGATAAGCGCAGTAACATTGTCAAATGCCGCCCGGATGTCCAGCGATTCAAACATCAACTCGCTGGCACGCGCGATAAACTGCAGGCGCGCCGAACGCAGGCGTTCCTCTTCCACGATGCGAGCGGTATTGATCGCTGCTGCGGCGCGCCGTGCGACCATTTGGGCCGCTTCCAGATCGTCCAGGGTGAAGCTCCGCCCCGACTCCGAAGAGACCAGCGTAATCGCGCCGATCGCACCATGCGCTTCCGTCCCCAGTGGAACGATGATCACCGAGCGCATTTGCAATTCTTGGAGCAGACGAAGATGAAGTTCATCAACCGCTGCCGCCTGAAGCTGTTCCGCGGAGATCGAGGCAATGATCAAAGGCGTATTCGATCGTACGCATTCATCCAGCGTACTGCCCGGACGAACCGGATAGCGGTCACGAAACTGCTCTACGTACGCGATACGGTGGGCGTCCCGATGCGCAATGGCCGTAGTCCTGTAGGCCCCTGCGTGGTCCAAAAGCGTAACGAAACACCAGTCCGCTACACCTTCTATTGCCACGTTCGCCAGCTCCTGGCAGATAGCGGGTGCGTCATATAACGCGGCAACGCGGCTCGAAGCGTCCAGAACGAAGCGCAGGTTCGCATTCGCTCGTTTGTGGTTATCGATGTCGGTCGCCGTACCGATCCAGTGCAGAATGTGGCCGAATTCGTCGCGCAGCGGTGTCGCCCGCGCAATGAACCAGCGATACGCGCCGTTTTCTTTATTGAGAAGCCGGTACTCGATTTCGTAGGGTTCACCGGTTCGCAGAGAATGGTTCCAAGAAGCGATTGTAGCGCCGAGGTCTTCGGGGTGTACGACACCGGGCGAACCGGATTGACGCATGTGGTCAACGGTAATGCCGGTGTATTGAACCCACCGGGCGTTGAAGTATTCCACCGTGCCGTCGCTTGCGCAGATCCACGCGAGTTGAGGCATCGCTTCAACCATGAGACGAAACTGCCGCGCGCTTTCTTCGAGCGCGGCGGCGCGATCGACGAATTCGTTGATGTTCGTCATGGCGCCGCCGAAGCCCGAACCCTCTGCAAGCGGCGCGATCAGCAATCGAACGTTGATCGTATTATCCGGACGGCTAAAGCGGAACCGCAGTTCGGCGGCAGCATTGCTACGGATAGCCTCGTCCCAGGCGCGTTCCACATAGGGCCGATCGCTGGGATGCGCGGCTGCCAGCCAACCGCGACCCGTGCTTCGTTCCGGCGGCAGGCCGCACAACGTCGAAAAGTACGGGGTCGCGGAACGCAACTCGCCGTCCGCGCCGATGTCGAGTATTGCGATGGGCACGGCGGCGGAAATACGTGCAAGCCGCTCGTCTTCAAGCACTTTTCTGGATTCGGCCGACTCCCCAAGGGCCATTGTTGTCGTCTACCCACTCAGCGGCATGGATACGCCTGGTCGCCCGGCGAAAGCGTCGATCATGCCGATACCGCTCCACGAGGCTCGCGTACGCACATTCTCCGGCACCCGCCGCCGGATCTTTCAATTGCTTGTCGATATGGGAACGTCCAACGATATTGTGTGGCCATTTCCTGCGCAACCGTTCATGCGATCGCCGGGACCGCTCGTACCCGGTAAGACCGAAGAATGGCATCATGGATTCCATGCCGTGCTTGATGAAGTGGTTCCGGAAGAACGCATCGTGTGGCG
>DASRSF010000035.1:0-20313 GCA_035656615.1 Vulcanimicrobiaceae bacterium
CCGTGCTTCATGACGATGATTGTGCCGGTCATGTAGGGATGCAGCTCGCAAAAGTACGCGTACGTTCCGGGTTTGGTGAAGCGGTAGGTCCACGCCGCGTCCGTGTCCATGCCGCCTGAGTCGAACACATGATCTTTCGACGTAACGGTATGGGCCTCGGTGTCACGGTTGACGAAGCGCACGGAGTCGCCTGCGGTAACGGTAAGGTGGGCCGGCTTGAAAGCGAAGCCCTCGATCGTCACGAGGGCCGATAACAACACGTGAATCATGCCCCTTGTATGCGCAAAGGGCATGCTTTAGTTCACGTCAGGGCGATTGCTTTTTCTGATAGGCCTTCAGAACGCTCAGAGCGTTTGAGACGTGTTGCTCCGGATGCTGCAAATCGGTGAGCGAGGACAAGATCTTACCGTCCGGGGCGATGACGTAGGAGGTCCGGTCGGCATAGCTGGGATCTTGCGCGAGCAGCGCGTCATATTGCTTGGCAACGCTTAAATTTGGGTCGGCGGCAACGGCAAACTTACTGCGGCAGTCGCTGACGGAGAACTGATTGAGGGTCTCAATCGTGTCGTGCGAGACGCCGATGACCGTGGCGTGCAACGATTTGAACTGGTCCATCGCATCGGCAAAGGTGTGCGCCTCGATGGTGCAGCCTTTTGTAAACGCGGCGGGATAGAAGTACAAGACGACCGGACCTTGTTTGAGGGCCCAGGCAAGGTCGAAGGTAAAAACCTTGCCGCCGAGCGAGGCTTGCGCCTTGAACTGCGGCGCGGTTTGCCCCACGCTCAGGGAAGCGAGCGCGGGCGCGCATGCAAGAGCGGCAAGAATCGCGGCAAAGAGTAAGCGTCGCATGACAAATGCCTCCATAAGAAATATGTTCGCTCCTGGTGCGCCTATCGTTCACGCTGGAATCGGGCGCCGCCTGTGGGAACGATGTCGGCATGGCTGACTGGTCGTCGTACTTCGCCCGGATGGAGGGCTCTCCGATCTCCATCGCCGTGGATTTAGGATTGCACGGTCAGGTGCCGTTAAGCGATAAACCGGCTGCTTATACCGTTGCCGTCGCGTTGCGGGATCCGGACGAGCACGGCATGACGGGCGAGGGCGAATATCGCGCACTCCAAGCGATCGAAGACGAACTGGCGAGCGCACTGGAGCCGCATGGAATCATCGAAGTCGGCCGCGTGACCGGCCGCGGCATGCGCACGTTCCATTACTATGGACCGCGATTGGAACATGCCGACAAACTCGTCGGCGAGGTTATGAACTTTCATGCGGAATACCGGTACCGGGCGCTTTGCGCCGAAGATCCTTCGTGGACGATCTACACGTCGTATCTTTATCCTGACGAAAACCAGCTCGCCTTTGCAAACGACATGAAGGCGCTGCAAAGCCTACTTGACGCCGGCGACGACTTCGAACGCCCGCGACCGATAGAACACACGATTACGTTTGACGACACCGAAAAAACAGAAACGTTCGCCCGCGCCATGGCCGGACATGGTTACGACATCGTCGTAGAACACCAGCCGCTGCACGCGGTACATTGCAGTAAGAACGACACCGTCGACCCGTTCAAAATCACCGAAATGCGAACAGCGTTAACCACCCTGGCCGAAGAATTCGGCGGCACCTACTCCGGCTGGGCCACCGCAATCCAACGCTAAACCCTTACCAGCATTTGTCATCCTGAGCCCGTCGAAGGACAGCCGAGCCCGTCGAGGCCGACCCGCTTCGACAAGCTCAGCGGTGGTTCGACAAGCTCACCGTGACATATAACAGTTCACCCCATTATCTCGACGTTTATTTCGACACGCTCGTCATGACGTGCAATAGTACGTTCTCTGGTTTTTGATGAGGTCTAAAGAGGTGGCTCTAGTGCGGTTCTATGTTTTTTGCGGTACAGAACGTGTGGGCGGATTGGGTGGCCTTCGGGGACGCGGGGGTGATCGAAGTCCTCGCGAGGGTCGCGTGTCATTCCGATTTTTTCCATCACGCGCATCGAGCGCAAGTTGAGTTTGGACGTGAATGCGACGATTTCGGGCCAACCTAATGTTGTGAAGGCAAAGTTCATTGCCGCAGCTGCGCCCTCAGTAGCGAAGCCTTGTCCCCACGCGTGTACCGGCAAGCGCCATCCGATTTCTCGGCGTGGTTGAAACGGCGTCTCCCAACGCACTTCTGCAAGCGCAATTACGCCGGCGAAGCCCGGCGTATCTTTGCGTTCCATCACAAACCAGCCGTAGCCGTTGGTTTCGATTTCGGCCCGCATCAGCGCCGCTTGCTCGCGCGATCGTTCCGGAGGTGTCACGCTCGGGAAGAATTCCATGACGCGCGGATCCGAATTCATCTCGACCCACTGCTCGAGGTCGTCATCGGACCACCCGCGCAGTCGAACCCGCGGTGTTTCAATGTACGTTTTCATAGCGGATCGGTTGAGAGGCGCAGCTCCTACAGGCCAATCATTCGCGCGAGGACCATGCGCTGCACTTCGTTGGTGCCTTCGCCGATCTCGTTGATCTTTTGATCGCGGTACATGCGTGAGACCGGATATTCGTCCATGAACCCGTAGCCGCCGTGGATCTGCACGGCCTCGTTCACGGCGCGGCGTGAAACTTCGGCAGAGTAGAGCTTCGCCAAGCTCGCCGTCTGCGCGAAGTCGCGGCCCTGGTCTTTCTCCCAGGCGGCGCGCAGTACCATGAGCTCCGCATGCTCGATCTCGCACAGCATGTCGACCAATTTGAATTGAATCGCTTGAAACTTGCTTATGGTGCGGCCAAACGCGACGCGTTCCTTAGCGTACTTGTATGCCTCGTCATACGCCCCGCGCGCCAGGCCAACGGACAACGCGGCGACCGAAATACGCCCGGCGTCCAAGATTGTCAAGAAATTCTTAAGGCCGTCTCCCTGCGCTCCGAGCACGTTTTCGGCCGGAACGCGCGCGTCCACGAACGAGAGCTCGCGAGTATCGGAGGCGCGCCATCCCATCTTTTTGTACTTTTTGCTGCGCATGAACCCGGGCGTCGACTGGTCGACGATTAAGTTTGTGATCTCGGGCTTACCGTCGGGACGGGTGCCGGTTACCGCCGTGATTGTGGTTCCACCGCTGATGTCCGTGCCGCTATTGGTGATAAACGCCTTCGTACCGTTCACGATCCAATGGCCCTCTGAGAGGCGCGCCTTGGTTTGCGTGTTGCCGGCATCGCTGCCCGCGGCCGGCTCGGTGAGGCCGAAGCCCCAGAGCATCTTCCCCTGCGCCAGGGGTACCAAGTACTTCTGTTTTTGCTCCTCGGTGCCGAATAGATAAAACGGCGAAGCACCGAGCGAGACGTTCGCGGCCATGGTAATCGCAGTCGAGGCGTCAACGCGCGCCAGCTCCATTACCGCAAGGGCGTAGCTGACCGTATCCGCGCCGGCGCCTCCGTACTCTTCGGGAAAGGGCAGACCCATGAGGCCAATCTGCGCCATTTCCTTAACAAGGTCGTAGGGAAATGCTTCTTCGCGGTCCATCTCTTCCGCTCGGGGCGCAACGCGTTCCACCGCAAACTCGCGCACGGTGCTGCGAATCGCCTGCTGTTCATCCGTTAAGTCAAAATTCATACCTGACCGGAGGTATCCGCCCCGGCACTCTGAAAAACCCTCTTAACCGATGATCTCATTACGCGGCGTTACGCTTGTGTATCCGAACGGAGTCCGCGCTATCGACGGGATCGATCTCGAGATTGCTAAAGGCGATTTCGTCTTTCTCGTGGGCCACTCCGGAACCGGAAAATCCAGCCTTCTGCGCTTGCTTTATCGGGAGATGATGCCGACTACCGGTGTAATAACGGTGGACGGTATTCGCGTTGACCGATTGCGGCGTGGTCGTATTCCGGCATTGCGCCGGCACTTGGGTGTCGTTTTTCAGGACTTCAAACTCCTCACCGATAAGACGGTCTGGGAAAACGTGGCGTTCGCGCTGCAAGTAACCGGCACGAACACCAAAGAAATCGTCCGGCAAGTTCCCCGTTGTCTCGATATGGTCGGCCTCTCTCATAAGAGCCGCATGTATCCGGACGAGCTCTCGGGCGGCGAACAGCAGCGCACCGCGATTGCTCGCGCAATCGTCAACAATCCCAAGTTGCTGCTGTGCGACGAGCCGACGGGCAACCTCGATCCGCAAAACACGACGGAAATTATGGAATTGCTCGGGCGGATCAATTTAAAAGGCACGACGGTGGTCGTAGCCACGCACAATCAAGCGGTCGTCGATCGCATGCGCCGCCGAGTCGTCCGGCTCGAAGACGGCCGCATCATCACGGACGAGGAGCGGGGGTATTATTTCCTTGGACTGGGGCAAGATCAAGTTCTTTCTGGGTGAGGTTCTTCGCAACTTCACCCGGAATGCCAGCATGCAAATCACCGCGGTGGGAACCGTCGCGGTTACCGTTGCGCTGCTAGGCGCATTTTTATATGTGCGCGCGAGCGTGGCGCATTTGGGCAGCGACATGCTCAGCCAGATTACCGCCTCGGTATACATGAATACCGACGCCAGCGCTGCGCAGGTGGAAGCCGTGCGGACCGCGCTCGCCAAAGACGCTCGCATCGATAAGGCGCAGTTCGTCTCCAAGGCCGAAGGCCTCAAAGAGCTACGCGCACGGATGAAGGGGCAGATCGATCTTTCGATCTTGACGGAAAACCCGCTACCCGACATGTTCCGCGTTCGAACTCGGCAGCCGCAGGAGGTTCCGGCGGTTGCGCACGCGCTCGCCAAAATGAAAGGCGTCCACGAAGTCGACTATCAGCGTGACATCGTAGCGCGGCTGCTGCAGATTGCGGAACTGGGCCGCAAGGCGGGGATTGCAGTCATCGCCGTATTTATTGTCGTCGCCGGCATCATTATCTTCAACACGATCCGGTTGACGGTCTTTGCCAGGCGGCGCGAGATCTCGATCATGCAACTGGTCGGCGCTACCAACATGTACATCCGCATGCCGTTCATCTGCGAAGGATTGCTTGACGGGCTGCTCGGCGCCGCGGTTGCTCTGGGCATACTTGCCCTGGCCCACGCATCGCTGGCGCCCAAGCTCGCCGCTGCCCTGCCATGGCTGCAGATGAACATCGTCCAGGTCGATCTCTCATCGATGGTCCTCGAGCTGCTCTCCGTGGGCGGAGCGGTCGGACTCATCGCCTCGTGGATCTCCGTCGGACGCTACTTGCGGACGTAGGGACCATTGTCTGCCGCTGCGATGAACCGGTTCGATGATGGACACGGCAAACAGATCCTGGTCGTCGACGACGACCGCAATCTGCGTAAGATCATTCAAACCAACCTCGAGCTGGCGGGGTATCACGTAACGGCAACCTCAGGCGGGGACGAGGCGCTGCGCGCACTGGACGCATTGCATCCCGACTTAGTCGTCCTCGACGTCATGATGCCCTCAATGGACGGGTACGAAGTCGCGCGGCGAATTCGCAAACACCCGGCAAACACGCACGTGCCGATCATCATGCTTACCGCCAAGGCGGAGGTTGACGACAAGCTCGCCGGATTTGATGCGGGCGCCGACGACTACATGACCAAACCGTTCGGCCCGCAAGAACTCCTTGCACGCGTAAAGGCCAAAATCCGGCGCGCGGAAGTTGATGCCTCGCTCTCACCGCTCACCAAGCTGCCCGGAAACTTGGCCATCGAAGCGGAACTGCGCCGCCGCATCGAGGTCGGGGCGCCGTTCGCCGTTCTCTATTTGGACTTGGACAACTTCAAGGCGTTCAACGACGTCTATGGCTTCACGCACGGCGATGAAGCCATTCAAATGGTTGCGTCCACGTGCGTGGACGTCATACGGCATTTGGGCACCGAAAACGACTTCGTCGGCCACATCGGCGGAGATGACTTCATCGCCGTAACGCTGCCCGAACACGCGGAACGCGTTGCCTGCGAGATCATCGCACGCTTCGACCGTGACATTCGCTCGTTGTATAACGAAGCGGACCTCGCGCGAGGCTATATCGAAACGCGGGACCGCCGCGGCACGCTCAACCGGTACCCGATCATGACGATTTCGATTGCTATTATTTCCAACGAGTACCGTAAGCTCTCGAACTACGCGCAAATCGGCGAGGCGGCTGCCGAACTCAAGCGGTATGCGAAATCTCAAGGAGGCTCGATCTACGTGAAGGACAAGCGACGCAAGTGATTCGCAAGCTTCTACTCTGCTTGCTGGCCGCGGCGATGATCCCGGCGCCGGCAAGAACGGCAACCATTGACGACCGCATCCAAGCGACCCGGCAAAAAACGGAAACGCTGCACACGCAACTGCACGAAAAGCAGGGGCAACTGCATGCCGCGACCGTACGCGTGGGCGACTTGCAGACCCAGCTGGCGCAGACGAATACCGCGATCGATGCGGTGTCCTCGCGTCTGGATGATCTCGCCTCCGCGCAACGCAGCATCGAGCGCAAGCTGTCGTGGAATACGATTCAGTTGGATGCCGCGCGCAAATCTTTGGGGCTGCACGACGATTTACTCAAGCGTCGCCTGGTGGACGCGTACGAGCACGGTGATTTGGAGTACTTGAGCGTTCTGCTTGCATCCAAATCGTTTAGCGACTTCGCCGAACGCTGGGAAGATCTGCGCTTACTTATCGTCGCAAACCAGCGCGCGGTGCGCGAACGCAAGATCGCCGAACAGCACGTCTCCTACGCTCAAACGCAGCTGCAGTCCACGCAAAGTGCTCTCATGCAGCAGCAGCAAGAGCAAACGCAGGCGCGCAGTCAGCTCGATGCTCTGGCCGGCGAGCGCCGCAACCTGGTAGCCGCTGCGGACGCGCAGCGCCGGCACATCGCAAGCCAAGTCGCCGAAATCGAGGATCTGTCCGCCTCGGAAGAAGCGAACCTGGAAGCGCTGATCCGGGAACGGCAAGCCGAGATAGAGGCCCAGCGCGAGGCAGCGCGGCGGGCGGCCGGCATCCTGGGGACCCAGAGCGCGCCCGGCACATTGGCATGGCCCGTCTCCGGCACGATCACCTCGCCGTTCGGTTACCGGCAAAACCCGTTCGGCGGCGGAATGGAATTTCATCAGGGCCTGGACATCGCCGCCCCGATGGGCACCACCGTACAAGCCGCTTCGGGTGGAACCGTCATTTCCGCCGGATGGTACGGCGGTTACGGTAACTACATTCTTATTGACCATGGCGGCGGTATGGCGACCGGCTACGGCCACCTCTCCCAGATCTTCGTTTCAGCCGGTCAACAGGTACAGAAAGGCCAGGCCATCGGCGCCGTGGGTTCCACGGGAATGTCTACGGGCCCGCACCTTCACTTCGAGGTTCGCATCGCGGGCAAGCCAACCGACCCGGCCGCCTATTTGCACTAGGGCGGCCGACTGCAGCGGCAGCCGTACGCCTTAAGGCCTTTCTCATCCGGGCGTGCGATAATCTCGAAACCGCTCGCCGTACAGTTGGGTACAACGGGGTACAATGTCTGCCGCATTGCGCACTTTTCTGGCCGTTCTTATCGTCGCCGCCGTTGCTTTCGGCGGTGCGTTGTATATCGGCTATAACCGCGGACTAAGCGCCGCTGCCGGCACTGGTGATACGGGCAACAACCGGATCGCCTCGCTGGATCTGAGCTCGCTGCTTGGTCCGCAAGTCGTCGACGAGCAACTCGTCGGTTTGGCGTACCGCCAGGTGCAGCGGGTTTATTACCGTCCGTTTGATGCGCAGACGCTGGTCGACGGCGAGCGCAGCGGTTTGCTTACGTACATGCGCGAATACTTTAAAGCCAAGCACATCGCGGTCACTGCCGATCTTCCCAGTGCGCAGGCGAGCACCGATCAGGCGCAAGAGTTGCACGCGCTCGACGGGCAGCTCTCGTACGCACAGCAGCACTATGCAAAATATCTTGGCCAAACCGGTCGAAACGATCTGACGCAAGCTGCGCTGGCCGGAATGCTGGGATCGCTGCGCGATCCATACACCGTCTATTTATCACCGGATCAAATTCGCCAGCTCAACGAACAGCTCAACGGCGGAAATTTCGGCGGCATCGGCGTCTTCATCTACCAATTGAAGAACGGTCAAGTGGTCCTGCAGCCCATCGACGGTCTTCCGGCCGCCCATTCCGGCATGAAGGGTAACGAAGTCGTTGAGGAGATCGACGGAACACCGGTTCACGGACTGACGCTCGACCGCGTCGAGCGCATGATCCGGGGTCCCGAAGGCACGGTCGTCCGTATCCGCACGCATCCGTACAACAAGAACAACACGGCCCATCAATACAGCATTACGCGGGAAATCATCCACGTGCCGACCGTTCACGCCAAAATTGAATCGGGCTACGAGTACATCCGGCTGTCCGATTTCGGTGAAACGTCGGCCGACGAGGTTCATAAGGCGCTAGCCCAGGGACGCGCTCACGGCGCGAAAGGCGTCATTCTGGATCTGCGTGACAACGGCGGCGGCTTGCTCGATGCGGCGGTGAACATTTCCAGCTATTTTGTTCCGCAGGGCGTAATCGTCACCGAGATCGACCGCTACGGCAAACGCGATGCCCAGTACGCCACCGGCGAGGTCATGCACGGTGTAACGCCGCTGGTGGTTTTAGTGAACGGTTACACCGCCAGCGCTTCGGAAATTACGGCCGGAGCACTTCAGGACTATAAAATCGGCACGCTGATTGGAACCAAAACCTTCGGCAAGGGCGTTGTTCAAGGTATCTATTCCATGCCCAACGGCGGCGCGCTGAAGATCACCACCCAGCGTTACCTGACCCCTTCGGGGCGGGACATTCAGCACAAGGGCATCGCTCCGAACATCGTCGTGAACCAAAGTCCGGACGTTGACGTTATCGACACGCCGGCCGACAAACAACTTACCGCCGCGAAGGCATACTTGAACCACTTGACACGTTAGGTAGATATGAACCGTCCAATTTCGTCCGTTCTCCGCATGTTCGCCGTCATTGCAGCCGTCGGTCTACTGGCCGTCGGCCAGCCGCCCGCGCCCGGCGCAGCAGCGGCGCCGGCGAACATCTCTCCGCTCGATTCCACCGAGATTCAGTTCAGCTATGAAAAACTACGCACCGACTATTACAAGAAGACGGATGCGCAAAACATCGTTGACGGAGCGCGTGGCGAGTTGGAGCGCGAGCTCCACACGGCCGGCGTGACGGCAAATTTGCCGCCGATATTCGCCGACGACAACTCATCGAAGACGGCAAAAGCCGTCGGACACGAAGTCGACGTGGCAACGCGTCTGGCACGCGGCAAGATGAGCTCGCATCTGCTGACGTACGCGGCAATCTCCGGAATGCTGAATTCGGTGCATGACAAGTACACCGTCTTCCTCACGCCCAAAGAGTACGCGGAACTGAATCAGGGGCTGGACGGCGGTTCGTTCGCCGGAACGGGCATCGTCATTCAGGTGGACGACAACACCAAATATATTGACGTCAGCAACGTCGTGCCGGATGGTCCTGCCGACAAAGCGGGCGTGCATCAGGACGACACGATCACCGCAATTGACGGCGTGCCCACCAAAGGGCTAACGCTGCAGCAAGCTTCTTCCAAATTGCGCGGTAAAGCAGGGACGCCGGTACAGCTGACGATCGTTCGCGACAGTAAGCCGCTGGCCGCGCCAATTTCGATTACCCGCGCGGAGATACACGAGCTCTCCGTCTATTCGAAGATGCTTGCAAACAAGATCGGCTACGTTGAGCTTACGGTGTTCGGACGGGATACGGGCGCGGAGTTGGCCCGCGCATTGGATCGGTTGCAGCAGGACGGCGCGCGCGCCATCATCATGGATCTGCGCGACAACGGCGGCGGGTATCTCGAAGCCGCGCTTGACGTGAGTTCCAAATTTATCGCAAGCGGGCCGATCGTCTCTGTGGAATCGCGCGCTTCAAACGTAACGACGTACGAGGCGGAAGACACCGCTATTCCACCGATGCCGCTAGCGGTTTTGGTCAACGGACATACGGCTTCGGCCTCGGAGATCACGTCCGGCGCAATTCAGGATTCGGGCGTGGGCGCGATCATCGGAACGCGCACGTTCGGGAAAGGCGTGGTTCAGGAGATTTTGCCGATGCCCGACGGCTCCGCGATCAAAATCACCGACGCGCGCTACCTGACTCCGCATAACCGCGACATCAACCACTTGGGTATCACGCCGGACATCGTCATCGATGAAAACAAGAACGCCCGGTACGGTGATCCGGCAAAAGACTCCCAGCTCACTCGCGCGGTGCAATACATCACTGACCGCATCGCACACACCGACGGAGCGAACGCGGGAGGCGGCGCCCAGTAAGCCGCTCGATCTTCCTCTAAACGTCGTTTTCCGAAGGAACAGCAGGCTGATCCATACGATCGCCTTGCTGTTCCGATTGCCGTAACCGTTCGCTTTCCTCGCGTTCGGTCGGCACTTCGTCGGGCGCGTCTTTCTGATACATGCCGGAGTCGTACCCTTCCGGCGGTAACCCTATGTTTTCTTTTTGCGCGCGGTCGATGTAGCTGCGCTCGCTTTTCTTGCGCCCGTCTTCGTCGCTGTAGTCTTGCGCGCCGCAGGCTTCTTGGAGGGTGGTTCGGCTTGCTGCGGTTCTGGCGCACGCGCGGCACTCCTTGTGCGCCTGGGCTTGGCAGGCTCGGGCGCATCAACGGCACCATTATCCGCGGAGGTTTTGCGCCTGCGGGTTGGCTTAGCCGGTGCAACGGCCGGTTCGGGCGCGGCCTGGGCCGCAGATTCCGCCGCCTTCTTGCGCGGCCGCCGCGTCGTGGAGGGCGCCGCTTCGGGTTGAGCAGCGGGCAAGGCTTTCGCTTGCGTGGCGGGGAGCTCACCTCCGGCACGCGCCGTTTCAGCTGTTGCAGCCGTGGCGCGTCGCGGACGGCGCGCCGGTTTTGTCGGCCGGGCGTCTTCTTGCGGTGCGCGCAGATGCGGCGGCGGAGCCTCGACCGCCGGCGGCGCAGACTTGCGATTCCACGGGGCAATTGCGCGTACGGGTTCAGGAGGTGAGAGCTCTCCGGTTGCTTCCGCGCTGCCGTCCGCGGCGACCCGGAAGATATGCCGATCGGGTACGGCGGCCGCCGGCACCGTGGACACACCTTCGGCTGCGGTACCGCGACCGTGCCGCCTGCGACGGCGGCGGCGGCGGCGATGTCCGCCCTCTTCGTGAAGCGGGACGACGACGCGGTCCGCCGGCAACTCTGCAGGTTCCACTGGTACGTCGGCTTGCGCCTGAACGCTATGGGCCGGAATGCCGGCTTGCGCAGCGTGCGCCATGTCGTCGCCATGGCCGCGGCCTCTACGCCGGCGACGGCGGCGGCGGTGCCGGCCTTCGTGGACCTCGCCCTGCGCGATAACAATCGCCTCGGGCGCCTGTTCCGCTTTCGCCTCGACCACCACGGCGCGATCGCTTCGTTCTTCCTCTTCGGTAACGGTCGTGATGCCGATGGGCGGCCTGGCCAGCGAGTATTTTGCCGCTTCTTCTGCGAGCTCGCGCAACTGCTGCGCCGCGTCGGCGCTGGTGACTTCTTTACGGCCTTTACCGCGACGGCGGCGTTTGCGTTCCGCGGGTACGGCTGCCGCCAATTCCGCCAGTGCGAAGTCGTCCTCAACGTCGATGATTTTAATGCGGGCGGTTTGGCCGGACATGCTCGCCGCATTTTCGACTTCGACGATGCGTCCGTTGATGACGGCCGCAGCGGAGCTCGCGTTCGGAAGCCGTCCCGCGAGCAACTCAACTTCTTGCTCATCGCCCACGCGCAAGGTCCCGTCCGGTTTAAAGTCCGCAACCGGACGCATACGAATCTTCTCGGGATGTACGAGCGGATCAACGCGAACGTGAATCGGCGTGCCGATCTCGCTTTGCAGTTCCTTGACTTCGTCCTCGTACCAAAATTCCAATTGCGCAGCCACGGTGGGCGCCGTCTCGACCAAGAGCGATTGATGATCCGTGTGAGTGTGCGCCCGGATCTTTCGCAGCGCCTCGATCGCAACCGATTGCGCCGACATGACGCTGCCCAACCCTGCGCACGTCGGGCAATGCCCGCGCAATTGTGAACCAAGGTCGCGGCCGATGCGTTTGCGCGTGAATTCCAGGAGCCCCAAATTACTGAAGGATTGAATGGTCGCGCGCGTTCGATCGCGGCGCAGACCTTGTTCGAGCGTTTGAACGACTTTGTTGCGCGCCGCCTCCGAATTCATGTCGATGAAGTCGCAGACAATAATGCCGCCCAGATCGCGCAAACGAACCTGGCGCGCAATTTCCGCAGCAGCCTCGATGTTCGTTTTTACGATGGTGTCTTCGAGATTTTTACCGCCGGTGAACTTGCCGGAGTTCACGTCGATCACCGTGAGCGCTTCCGTCGTCTCAATGACGATCGACCCGCCGGACGGCAGATTGATCTTCGGCTTCATGAGCTTTTGCAGCTCCTCGTCGACTTTATAATCTTTGAACAGCGAGCGTCCCGAGTTGTAATATTCAACGCGATCCAGGTACTGCGGCCCCAGCAGCTGCAGGAACGAGCAGACCTTTTTGTATTCTTCCTCGTTGTCGATAAGCACGCGGTCGACGTCGGCGGTAATGAAGTCGCGTGCCGCCTTGTACACCAAATTCATGTCTTTGTGCAAAAGCGAAGGCGAGGGCGCTCGCTTGTACGATTCCAGAATACCGTGCCACATGCGGATGAGCACGCCCAAGTCGGCAATCAGTTCCGCCTCGCTTACACCCGCAGCGGCAGTGCGAACCACCGTGGCCATACCCTCCGGCCGAATACGTTTCATGACGGCTTTGAGGCGGTTCCGTTCCTCGGCCGACTCAATCTTTCGTGAAACGCCGCTGTACTTGCCCGTGGGCATGAGGATCAAATAGCGCCCAGGCAGCGAGATATTCGTACTGATCCGTGCGCCTTTGAGGCCGCGCGGCTCCTTGACGATCTGGACGAGGACGTCATCGCCGCGGTTGACCTTTTCGCTAATGGTCCACCCGCTGCGCCCTTGCGTAATTTCTACGTCGCCGATGTTCAAAGGCGTTTTGTTAATGTCGTCGACGTACAGAAAGGCGTTGCGGCCCAGACCGATATCGACGAAACTCGCGCCCATCCCGGGCAGCACGTTCTGAACTTTACCTTTGAAGATGGAGCCGATCACGCGTTCTTCGCGCTCGATGTAAATTTCGGAGAGGACATTGTCCTCGAGTATGGCGACCAGGTTTTCCCATGGGTCGCTCGAGATCAAGATCTCGGTTGACAAATACTACCTAACCTTTTCAGGTCGAGCGCCTTGGTCAGCCGTCGAACTCCTCCGCGAGTGCGACCTGCATCCGCCCTAAAGAACAACGGGCTCCTGCGATCGCCATCGAGCGGGTACTCTAGCGAGCTTCCGGCGCTCTACAAAAAACTTTAAACGTTCGAGCGGGCCGCCATAAAACCGCGAACCCTCGAACTGACGATCCCGTTCCCGGCCGTCCGGGGCCGGACCTGCCCGCCTGGGCTCCCCGCACGCGCGCGCAGCTTGCTCGTTAGTATGCCGGCGGACAATAGACGTTGAAGGTTATGGCGGAGCGCTTGGACCGGTTTTCGAAACGATGCGCGACGCCCTTGCGCACGATCACCGACTCACCCGCGCCCAGGCGAAATTGGCGCTCGCCGACCTCTGCGTGCAGCTCGCCTTCGACCACGTACAATACTTGCTCGCTGGAAGCGTGCTCGTTCTCTTTGGGACCGCTTCCCTCGCCAGGGGCGAGCGTCATCCACGCGGTTTGGGACTTCTCGCTCGTGTCGATCACGGAAAACTTCATGCGTGGATCATTCCCGAACGAAGCACGCGATAGACCTCTTTGTTCTTACGGCGGCTCCCGAGATCGATGTCGAGGCGCCGCGGCGCGGCGTCGTGCGAGAGCGGTAAGAAATCAGCGATTGCAAGTTGCGGCATCGAACGAATGCTCAACTCACGTAACGCCTTTATTTTGGCAAGCTCACGCAAATCGCGAACCGGGCCGACGCCTTCAAGAACCACGCGCTCAAGCATAGTGTTGTCGTGAAGATGCGGAAGCCAGGCGAGCCGTACGTCACGAAGTTCCAACGAACGCAGAGCCGTAAGCCCGTCCGGGTCGGGCACGCCGTGCGCATGGCGTATCGAAAGTTCGCGAATGCCCTGGCGAGCAGCCAGCCGATCAAACCGTTCCGGCACGCCGCCGGCAAACGTCACCGATTGCAGGTGTGCGCACTGTTCAACGGCATCGCCGGCTCGCGGAGCGCCGACCAGCTCCAAGCTCCGCAGCGAGGGAAGAAACGGCAAAGCCGTACGATCGCAGGAAGCCCAAATCCGCACGTGCTGCAGCCGGGTCAGCGCACGCAGTGCCTGCGGATGTTGCAGGTGAGGCGTGTCCAGGATGAGCCGCGTAAGCATGGTAAGATCCGATAGCATGCTCACATCGAATCGCGATGGCGCGCACACGCGCAATTCGACGCCGGGATTGCGGTTGATGAAGCCTGCCAGTAGCGCTCGTTCGCGTTGCGGCAGCTCACCGCGCACCTGCAGACGTCCCGCCGGCAGTACGATGGAAAGCGCTGCGGGATCGAATCCGGCGGCGATCTCATATATCGAAAGGGCAGGCGCGTGCATCGCCAGTCCAAGCCGCTGCCGTAAACGGTCTTCGATCTCCTGCGGCGTTGCAAAACGCGCGTCGGGCAGCTCGCGTGCGCCGGATTCGTTCACGGTCTGACTGCTCTGCACCGCCATGGTCGAAGTATCGTACGTAACGCGCTGCCACGTGCGTCCAAATGCGCCGCGCAGGCAAAAATCCGGAAAGGGCCAGCGCTCGGCACGCAGGTGCAGCGAGGCGGCAACGAGCGCCCAGCGTGCTTCTTCGAGCGCAGCACCCCCGAACAGCGCGCACATAACCGCGTCTTGTGGCCCCAGACGCACAAGATCCGCGTGTGAAGGCCGCGTGCCGCAAGCAACGGGAAAGAAATATCCGAACAGTCGCGAGCGCACGCCATGGGTAATGATGGCCAGAGCGTCGAACTCTGCACCGAGCGGGATTCGCAGCCAGTCTCCGGGCTTGTATCGTCGTTTCATATGAGCAAAGCGTTTCGTGTCGGTTCCGGCCGGCGCAGCGGCCTTCGATTCGATGCGGACAACGGCGTGGTCACGGAAGCGCTAATCTTTTTGGGCGAGCTCGATCCGGACGAGATCGGGGATGCCCTTGAAGACGCAACCCACTACGAGCCGACGCCGCTGCGTGAATTCGAGGAAATGCTGCGCGCTCTTCCCATCGACCCGCGCAGCTATACGTTCGTGGACATCGGCGCGGGAATGGGACGCGTCGTCTTGCTGGCCAGCTTGCGGCCGTTCAAACAAGTTATCGGCGTCGAGGTCTCTCCCGCGCTTTGCCAAACGGCGCGTGACAATCTTGTGCGCTGGCGATCGCACCATCCCGTTTTGCCGTGCAGCGACGTTCGAATCGTCGCCAAAGATGCCGCGGCGCTGCGCATTCCGCGCGGCGATGCCGTCTTCTATTTATACAATCCGTTCGGCGAAGCCACGCTCGCGCGCATCGCCGATTGCATTGCGCGCGAATGCACCGGGCAGGTGTACCTCATATATCACACACCGGTGCACCGGTTCGTACTCGAGGAAGATCCTCGCTATACGCTGCTTACGGACCTTGGTTATGGGCGAATCTACAGGATCGTACCGAGCTAGGCTGTTAAGACCTGGCGACCGCCGCCATCGCGGTGCGCGAGCACACTGACGCCGCACTAACACATCGCACGCGAACCCGACCCGTGTACCAACCTCAAGGTTTTTTCAACATTTGTCAAAGTTAATTACTTTACTCACCGAGCAGTTTGATCGCCCCGACCGCCGAAAAGGGCTGAAGTGAACACGTTACCAACTTGGCTAGCGGTATGGTTGGAATGGGCAACTGAGGCGCAGCGGATTACAGAACGCGCTAATCAACCGCCTCCGGCACCACCCACGAGCCTGGCAAGTACTTTCATCTTCGAAGTGGCCGAACGAGCGAACGATCGCGTAGTGGATCACATTGACGGATTGGACGCGCTTTTCGCAGTGATCATGACGGGTGTGCTTGCTGTTGTTCTGCTCGCAATAGATCGCTTCAGGATAGTCGGCCGATTCCCCGATGTTTTCATTGGATGGATTGCTATCGCGCTGCTCGCCGTCGCCTTTTATCACTGCGTGCGCGGCATATGGCGCGGCAACGAGGGTTCGCGAGCCGGTTCGGGCGAGTTAGACGCCAGGGACGCCCCCGACCCCGCACGACTGCTATCCGGCGTCGTGCGGGAAGGTCCCGAAAAGGCAATTGTGGGCGCCGCGCATGATGCAATCAGCAACCGAACGGCGAACCTTGCTGTCAGGAACTACAAGAGGGCTGCCCTGAAATGGGCCCTCATATTCTTAACGCTCGGGACCGTCCTCGCCGGGGCGGCAAAGGTGGTATACTCGGTTTGTGATGGAAGTGAGCGAGGAGCTTCGGCGGCTAGCCAAGCAAGTGGAAAAGGAGCAGAATATTCCGGTGAAACAAGTCAACAAACCCGGCTTCTATTCCTATAGCCACGCGACTGGGGAACCCGTCGTACTTGCCGATTCTACGTCTGATTAAACTGACTTCCTCGCATTGGAGAGTGAACCAGCCAACCCGGCTGGTTTTGTTTTCTAATCCGAAGCAAAAACATCCCCGAACTTCGGGCCCCTAGGCATTGCCGAGCATGCCGCGATCCTTTTGCGAGTAAATGTTGAGCAATATGCCGACCGCTGCAAAGTTCGTGATGATGGCCGAACCGCCGTACGACATGAACGGCAGCGGAATACCGGTAATCGGCATGATTCCGATGGTCATGCCCACGTTTACGATAATGTGAAAGGCGAACATCCCCACGATGCCCGCCGCCAGCAGGAAGCCGAAGCGGTCGCGCGCCGCCAGCATCGCCTGCACGCCCCCAAAGAGCAAACCGGCGTAACAAAAGAGCATCGTGAGCGCACCCAAGAATCCCAGCTCCTCAGCCACAACGGTAAAAATAAAATCGCGCGAGTGTTCGGGAACGAAATTCAGCTGCGTCTGCGTTCCGTGGTGAAGCCCGCGACCGAACCATTCCCCGCTGCCGACCGCAATTTTCGACTGATTGAGATTATAGCCGGCACCCTGCGGATCGGCTTTGGGATTGATGAAAACGAGCAAACGCGCTTTTTGGAACGGCTTGAGAATGAAGTTCGTGCCCACGGTAAATACCGCCGCGCCCGCGACGCCGGCCGCATAGAGCAGGAAGTACTGAATTTTTTCCAAGCCGAAAAACAGTTGCGTCGAAAGTATCGAAAGCACAACCAGCGTCGTGCCGAGATCCGGTTGTTTGAGAATGAGCAGCGCAGGCACGCCGATCGCCAGAAGCGGCCGCGCCAAATCCTCGATTCGCCGGAACGGCCACCGGCACAGTCCCCAGGCGATGAAGATCGCCAGGATTAATTTTGCCGGCTCTGATGGCTGAAACGTTCCGAGTGGACCGAGCGAAATCCAACGCTGTGCGCCCAAGGCGTTGTGGCCGGCTTTTAAGACGAAGGCAAGAAGAACGAGGTTGGCCCCGTACAGCCAGGGCGCCCATCGCTCAAAGTTGCGGTAATCAATGCGCGAAAACAGATACATCACGCCCAATCCGACCATGGCGTAGATGATCTGTTTTTTGTACTCGGAGGCTGCGTCGGGGTTATGCAGATCCGCTGATTGAATCGCGACCACGCCGAACATCGTGAGCAGGAGCGCTGCAGCGATGAGATACCAGTTGACGTTGCGCAGATAGCGCCGCGCCTCGTACGGAAGAGCAAGAGTGGCCACGATTCAAATATCGGCCGCTTTAGGCGCTAGCCCCTCTCGTATCGCCGGGTTCGTGTAAAGCGTTCAACTCGCTGTGGCGGCGGCGTTCTTTTTACGGCGCCGGCGCGGGCGTGGACGCGGCGGGGCGGCTGGCGCCTGTGCAGCCTGCGGTGTCTGCGCCGCTTGCTCCATAACCGGGACGGCAGGCGTCTGCTCCCGGCCGGCGTTGCGATTGACGCCGGTAATCGGAATGTTGGCAAGCATAGCGACGACGTTTTCCTGATTTTCAAAGTGCACGTCGATCTTGTCGCGGTCGACTTCGACGTACCGTGAAATCACGTCGACAAGATCGCGCTTCATCGCCTCAACCAGCTCGGGAGCGAGCGAGAGATGATCCGACATCAGCACCAGCCGCAATCGCTCTTTTGCGGTCGCGCCGGAGGTCTGCCGGCCGAATAAACGGTTGAGAAACTCGATCATGAATTACGGCGGCCTCCGAACAGCGAGCCTAATTTGGTGATAAAGGATTCTTTGTACTCGACGGCCGGTGCCGGAACGTCTTCACCATCGACGCGCGCCGCGATTGCGTGGTACGCTGCCGCGGTCTGCGAGTCGGTACGTAGCGCGAGCGGTTCGCCCCTGTTCGTAGAAACGATGACGTCGGGCTCCTCCGCGATGACGCCGAGCAGCGGCAGGCGCAAAATGCCGTTGACGTCTTCGACGGAAAGCATCTTGCCTTTCTTGACGAGCTGCGCGCGCATGCGGTTGATGATGAGCTGCGGTGAAAACGCGTTGCCCAGCAGCCCTACGACCCGATCGACGTCGCGCACGGCCGATACCTCCGGAGTGCACACGACGATCGCTTCCTGCGCGCCCGCTACGGCGTTTTGAAACCCTTTCTCGATGCCGGCCGGACAGTCGATCAACACGTAGTCGAATCGTTCACGAAGCGAGTGTACGAGTTCTACCATCTTGCGCGTATCAACTTCGTCTTTTTCGCGCGCTTGAGCGGCTGCGAGTAAAACCAGCGTGGGCGAGTGCTTGTCGCGCACGAGCGCTTCATCGATGGTTGCCTTTTCCTCGAGCACGTCCAGCACGTGATACTTAACGCGGCTTTCCAGACCCATGACGATGTCCAGATTGCGTAGGCCAACGTCCGCATCCACGAGCGCTACGGTGTGTCCCCGCCGCGCCAACGCCGTGCCCAAGTTTGCGGTCGTCGTCGTTTTGCCGACGCCGCCTTTTCCGGACGTGATGACGATCGCGCGTCCAAGTTTTACGGGCGCCGGCTCGCTGCGCGGCGCGCTTTGCTCGTGATCGGCGTCATCGAACGGCTGCTCGAGAACGTGCACGCTACCCTGCTTTCAGCGCCCCGAGGAGGCGTCCAAAGAATCCAGTGCTTTCCAAATTGGTAAAGGGCACGAGCTCGCCTTCCAGGCGGCGCGCGATCTTTTCGTAGATGCCGCGCAGCCGGCTGGTCTCGCCCAGGACTATAGGCTCTCCGCGGTTCGTCGTATCAATCACTTCTTCGTCATCCGGCACGATGCCGAGCAATTCAGCGGAGAGAATCTCGCAAACGTCCTCGACCGAAAGCATGTCGCCGGCGCGCACCATTTCCGGCCGTATCCGGTTGATAATCAGCCGCATGGGGATAGAACGCTCACCTATCTTGCCGATGACGCGATCTGCGTCCCGAATTGCGCTGACCTCCGGCGTTGTTACGACTATCGCTTCGCTCGCGCCCGCGACCGCGTTGCGAAAACCGCCCTCGATGCCGGCCGGACAATCGATCAGCACGAAATCGGCCATGTCCGCAAGATCGTCGACCAGCCGCTTCATTTGGTCTTCGCTCACCGAATCTTTATCGCGCGTTTGCGCCGCCGGCAGAATCGAAAGTGCCTCGAAACGCTTGTCCTTGATCAGCGCCTGCCGGACTTGGCAGCGGCCTTCGACGACCTCGACCAAATCGAAAACGATGCGCTTTTCCAAACCGAGCACGAGATCCAAGTTTCGAAGACCGATATCGGCGTCGACCAGGATTACGCGATGACCGCGTTTGGCCAGTGCCGCGCCCACATTTACGGTCGTCGTCGTCTTGCCTACGCCGCCTTTGCCGGACGTAAAAACGATTTTTCGTGCACTCACTGAGGCGCGTTCTCCCTTGCGAAGATGGCGATGCGGTCATTTTGAACGCAGGCGGTTTCCGGGCCGCGTTTCACCGTATCCGCCGAAGTATCCGCCGCAATATAGGTTGCAATGCGCAGCTGCGTGGGCGCGAGTTCTATCGCGTGCACTCGGGCGCGCGCGTCGCCCTGCGCACCCGCGTGCGCGACACCCCGCAGCGCTCCGAAGACCACGATGTCGCCGGTTGCGACAATCTCAGCGCCGGGGTTGACGTCACCGACCACCACGACATTGCCCAGATGGTGCAGCGACTGCCCGCCGCGCATCGTGCCGCTATGAAAGTGCGTGGGGATTAGCGGCACGGGAGCTGGGGCCAAAACA
>DASRSF010000036.1:0-7486 GCA_035656615.1 Vulcanimicrobiaceae bacterium
GCGATGTCGTGCGCAGCGCGGTAATTGTCGACGACTTCCGGGTGGTCTGGTGAAATGTCGGCGACCCGTTGATCAAAATTTTCCATCGGATGTCCGCGATCGCGCATAACATTCGCCACCAGCACATCCGCTTGCGTAACGGCTGCACGCGGTTCATCGACGAAACGCGTCTGCACTGTACGCCATTCCTCGGTGTAGCGATCGCGGGCGCCGGCCGGCAGCTCTTCGATGTGGAATTTACGCACGCGGGCTTCGCGCGCAGCCAGCTCTCGTTCGGCTTGTGCGCGATCGCCGGTGGTCTGGACGGTACGCTCGTATTCCGGACCGAAGCGCTTCTGTAAGCGCGCCGAACTTGCCCGGCGTGAGGCGAAAACCGCAATGAGAATTACGGCGATGACGACCACCGCCGCGATGATGTACATAAGCGTGGGGCTCCCGGTCTGCATAGTATCCTCCGTTCGCTTGCGCGATTCCAGAGCAGACTTTTACCCGGTCAGCCCCGTGCTCAGTAACCTAGCGGTACGTAAACCCTTGAACGAAATCACCTGAAGGTGTGCCCCACACCGCCCAAATTCGCCCCGTAGAAGGATCCACGGCAAGCGTATGCATTTCGGCGTTCACCGGTAGTTGCGCGAGCTGCGAAGGAGCGCTATTTTGCTTGACGCTGAACAGAACGACTCCGCCGCCCGCCGCACAAGCCAATATCTGGCGCTGCTGATCCAAATTGCATTGGTCGACGCGGCCGGGCATGGTGGTGGAACCAATCTTCTTACCGGTCGTGGTGTACGAACTGAGCACGTGATTCTCACCGGAGACAAGCAGCTCTCGGTAAGCATAATCGAACTGCAAGGGATGATTGTTGCTGATTTCCGGAGTTGGAATCAAGCGGCCGACCGTTAGCGTCTTCGGGTCGATAACGGCTATCTCGCTATTGCTGGCGATATTTTGGTAGACTTCGTGCGTCCGGGGGTCCACCGCCAAGAATTCCGGCTTGTGGCCCGGCAGAATAACGCTGGCGATTTGCTTGAACGTGCGCGCATCAATGATGAACATGTGCGTTCCGTCGTCTTCGTCGGCGTAGATGCGGTGATTCGACGGATCGTACGCGATCGCGTCCACCGGGCCGGAGACGTTAACGCGGTGCAGCTCTTTCATAGCCACGGGATCCACCTCGGAGAGGGACTTCCCGTCACCATCTCCAGTGTATACATGCCCGTTGTCCGGATCGACGGCTACTCCGGCCATCGGCCCGACGGTAACCTGGCCCAGAACCTTGCCCGTATCGGCGTCGACGATGAGCAGCGCGTTGTTGCCCTTGTGAGCGGCGTAGACGCGGCGGCGGACCGGATCGACCGTTACATAGTCAAACCCATGACCTGCGCTGGTCGGGACGGCTTGAGGCGGAACGAACGGCAGAATCGGCATGCAAAAGGTCTCCTCTTCGATGTGCAGCTGGGCTCGCGTTGGCCGTTGCAAGTATGCTCCCTGCTCCTGAACGGCAGATGAACGGCACCAATCTATAAGGCCAGCATTATGGCCATAAGCGCCCGTTAATGCATTCGTAAGTACGCTTTAAGAACCGAAAGCTACGCTCTTCTAATGAGTGTAGTACTGCGGCGTGCTATCGTAGCATGCTTTGTTTCGATTTTTATGGCTTTTGCAGCCATGCCGCCTGCGTACGGCGCCACGGGTACGACCGTCAACGGACGCATCCTCGACGTTCGCGGCAACCTACCCGTGGCAGGCGCGACGATAAATCTGGAGCGCGGGTCCACCGTGGTAGCGACAACGACGACCGCATCGGACGGGTCGTTTTCGTTCCCCGGCGTTACTCCCGGTGTTTATACCGTCCTCATCAGCGCCTCGGGATATCAGACCTCGCTCTCGGATAACATCTACGTGCTCGGGAACGAGTCCACCGTTTCCGTGCAGACGGCGATCCAGCGCGCAGGCCCAGGGACGCTGCGCACGATTGCTTCCGTGCGGGTGGGCGGAAGCAGCAGCCTCCAAACTTCTGCGACGATCAACCAACATATCGATGCGAGCTTACTACAGAGCCAAAACTATATGCGATCCGGTGACGCGCTGGCGAGCCTTCCCTTCGTAAACGGTTCGACGAGCTCGTCAATCGGCGACGACTTGGCGTTAAGCATTCGCGGATACGATCCGACCGAAACCTCGACGCTCATCGATGGCCACCCCGTGGGACCGATCGGCGCGTACGGCCAAGGTTTTGATTTTCAATTGTCGCCGTTCTGGGGCTTGAGCGGCATGAACGTCGTGTACGGTTCGGGTGCCACCGGGCTTTACGGCGTTCCAACCATTGCGGGCAGCATTGATTTTCAAACCATCACGCCCACGCGCGAGCCTCACTACCAGTTTACGCAAGGCGTAGGCAACAATGGTAAAGCCATGACGGGACTGATGACCACGGGGACAGCAGGCCGGCTCGGATATGCGCTGGCCTACGGTGTGGAGGGCACGCAAGGCAATCTCGTCGGCAGTCCGACGGAGTGGAATCTGCTTACCGATCCGAGCAACTGCAATCCAAATTCACCGGACGCCGGGATTCCGAGTGTGCGGAACGCCGACGTATTGACGTGCTCGTATCCCGTGTCCGGTAATTACCTCCTGCGCAATACCGTGGCAAAGCTGACGTACGACTTCGGTCCGACGACGAACCTCTTGCTCGGCTTCTACAACGAAACCATGAACGCGGATAGTACCGGAAACGGCGACACCGATTACGTTCCGTATGCCTCCAATGCGTATAACAATCCGACGGCTCCGGCTACAAATACGCAAACGCTTCCAAACGGCCCTACGGTAACGTGCAACAACTCGTACGTTGTCCTGACCGATACGCCGGCCGGCTATCAGTGCTACAGCGCCCAGCAGTATAATCAGCGCTTTTCGGGACCGGCGGGCGGCGGTATCGGCCGTTATCATGCCGCGCTCCAGGACGATTACCACGCGCGAATTACTCAGCAGGCGGGTCCAACGACGCTGGTGTTCGACGGCTACGTGGACAACTATAACTTTACCAACGTCAAAGGCCCGGGCACGGCGCACCATTACGACGACATCTATTTTACGCACGGGTTTCTCGTAAGCGACGACTATGCGCGCGGAAAGAACGACCTTTCGGCGGGCGTGTTTTTGGAACATCAGCAACATACCGGCATGGACGTGGGCAAGGGCACCGTCAATCCCGATTTGCAGCTCTCCACATCGAACTACTTTTTGCGCGACTCGTACACGCCGAACGAGCGCTTCAGTGCTTTTGCGGACGTCGACATCCAGCGCTTCCACGAAGATTCGAGCACGTTCGTAAATCCGCGTCTTTCGTTCATCTACCGTCCCACGACCAACGACGTCGTGCGCATAACCGGCGGCCGTTCATCTTCGGTGCCGGACCCCTCAATCGTGGAGGGCGGCCTTCAGTGGGGTGCTCCGCAAAGCTACAATCCGACCTGCGGCGCAGAACTTGACTCAATCGGAAGCGGTAACAATCCCGCCTTGCAGCCGGAAAGTTCCGACGACTACGAAATTGCACTGGGGCACCGGTTCGCTCGTCAGACGATCGTGCAGGCAAATTTCTATGATTCCAATTTGACCAATCCGATCGTCGGCGGCGTCTTCCCGCTCTCGACCGTACCTGCCGGACAGCTTCCGGACCTCACCGGCTTCTTGGCGCGCCTGCATACGAAATGTCCCAACTTGGGCGTTTCACACTTCGGTGTCAGCGACATGTTCAATGCCGGTTCCGGACGTTTCAAGGGCTTCGACATCTCCACGCGCGCCGGGTTCGCCCGCAACTTCGAGATTGACGGCGACTACGCCGTCCAGTCTGCGGTGTACAACGGCATGGACGACAACATTTTAGTAAACAACGTGTATCTAATAAACGGTGCGCAGGTGTGGGGCATTCCGTTGCACAGATACAATATCGGTGTCGGTTACGAGAATCCGACAGGATTCACAACGCGGATGGACGGTTTCTATATCGGAACACCCAACGGGTTCAATAGGGCGGCGTACTGGTACGCGAACTTTAGCATCGGGCAAACGTACCCGGCGGGTGTCACCATTAACTTTGGCGTGAACAACATCTTCAATAGCGCGGCCTCGCAATACGGCTACATCGGTTTCGGGCAAACGCGGCCGCAAAATTCGTTCGGCGATCCCAATCCAACCGCGCTGGGCGAGGGCATCGAAGAGTTCGGCTTGCCGTACCGTCAGGTATGGCTGACCGTCACGCAGAAGCTCTAGTACGTGCGTCCATTTCTTATAATGCTGGCCGGGGCCGTTTTGGCCCCGGTTCTCGCTCTTGCGGTCACGTCGAGCGTTCATCGCGACGCTGACGTCCCGCGCTACGCCCACGTTTTCGTGATCATCGACGAAAATAAGGATTACGCGGCTATTTTAAACGCAGCGTATGCTCCGAACATTGCCTCACTGGCCAAGCGATACGGCAACGCCACGGCTTTTTACGCCGAAGTTCACCCAAGCGAGGGCAATTACGTCGCATTGGTCGGAGGTAACACCTTTGGCATTCATGACGACGACGCGTACTATTGCACGCCCGGCATGAAGAACGTACACTGCGAAAAATCGACGCGTCCGGGATACGTCGATCATACCGTGCGTGCTCCGAGTCTTGCGAGCCAGCTCGAACGCGCGGGCGTGCCGTGGAAGGCGTATTACGAGAGTTTACCGCAGCCCGGTTCGGGTGCCGTCGTCGCCGGCGATCCGAAGTTTGCTCCGAACGCCGGCGTTTGGGAGTTGTATGCGTCCAAGCATTCGGGTTTCATGAACTTCGCGGACGTGCAGCACGACCCGGCGCGCGCCCAGAGAATGGTCGGATTCGATCAGCTTTTCAGCGATCTTTCCAGCGGCCAACTTCCCGCGTTCGCATTGATCGTTCCCAACCAGTGTAACGATATGCATGGTTTGGATCCGACCGATTATACCGGCCCCGCGGCGAACGTTCCAACCGATTGCAATCATCACAATCAGCAAGGCCTCATTCGCCGCGGCGATACGATGATCGCGAAGCTGGTTTCCGCGATTATGCAATCTTCGGCATGGCGCTCCAACGGCAATGCGGCAATCGTGCTGACGTTCGACGAAGCGGGATCCGACGCACCCGGCGGCTGCTGCGGTATCCAGCCCGGTAGCCTAGCCAACTTCGGCGGCGGACACATTCCCACGCTGGTTATTACCAATCACGGACCGCGTGGCCTATCCGACGCAACGCCGTACAGTCATTACTCACTCCTACGCACGATCGAAGACGCATTCGGCATCACCAACCATCTCGGCCACGCCGCCGACACCAACGCCGGCGTCCAACCCATGGTCCCCCTCTTCCGCACACACTAACTGCATTTCAACCCCCCCAGCACAGGAAATCAGTGATTTGCCATGATCTTGGCAATCGCGGCCGAACGGAAGCGCGAGCATGCAGTCGACGCGAAGAACAAGCAACGCAATAGGTGTCATTGCCGCGATCGTGACGTTTGCGTTGGTGGGATGTTCGCAGGAGAGCAACCCGAGGGTCGACGGCGTCGTGGAACGTACGATGTGGCGCCTCGGCCTGCCCAGCGTTTCCATTTCGGTAGTGGTTGATGGCCGGCTAGCTTACGTCAAAGCTTATGGAAACGCGACCGTCGCCACCCGTTACGAGATCGGCTCCGTCACCAAACAGTTCACTGCCGCATCTCTTCTGCTACTGCAACAAGACGGTAAGCTTAGACTCGACGATCCCGTATCAAAGTATCTGCCGGCTCTTGCCGGATCGCGGCAAATCACGATCCGGGAGCTTCTGGACCACACATCCGGTTACACCGATTACTACGCGACCCTCTCAAATACGGCGATCTTTAACGACACTTCGCTCGAGAGACTCGTACGAAACTTCACGAGCGAAGGTTTAGACTTCCAGCCCGGCACGCAATGGAGCTATAGCAATACAGGCTATGCCGTGCTCACTGAGATCGTCGAACGCGTCGCTCGAATGCGGTACGGATCGTTCCTGCAGAGCCGAATCTTCGGGCCGCTGCACATGACTAGCGCGATCTATCTGGCAAAGCCGTCCTTCGGGCAGGCGACGGCCATTGGGTACGACCGCGTCCTGCTCGGACCGGAAGCGCCTGCGAAGCCCGAAGGCCGCGACTGGCTTAATGGCGCGGCCGGCATTGCAATGACAGCCAGGGATCTGGGCATCTGGAACGCGGCGCTGTTGAACGGAACGCTACTGAACGCCGACTCGACAAAAGAAATGTTTACGGACCAACGGTTGCGCTCCGGAGGCCCAACCGGCTACGGATTAGGCGTTTTTGTGGTCCATCTTTCAAACGCAACGATCGTCTCACACACCGGCGAAGTGCAAGGGTTCACCGCAGCAAATGCGCTCATCTTGGAAAAGCGCTTTGGTGTAGCGGTGCTGTGCGATCAAGAGAACTCGCCCGCTCCGGGCTATTTGTCCGGTGCGATTGCCGGTGCATTTGGGATGTTCCCGAGGTCGCCGGACTCCCCGGCAGGCTCGATTCGGATTCCTCCGGACACGAACGGGCCGGGTGACGTGCAAGTTTCGCGTGAGCTGCAACGTCTCGTTCACCGCTTGGCCTTAAGCACGCTCAGGTCAAGCGACTTTACTCCCGACGAGGCTGCCATCGCCTCGCCGGAGCGACTCCGCCACCTTGGCATTGAACTCACTCGCCTGGGTGCCCCTGTTACATTCGAAGCAGCCGAAAGGCACTCGCGTGGGCGATACACCGTCTCCAGTGTCGTCGTTCGCTTTCGCAATAATCGCGAGCTGAAGGTGACGATGGCTAAAGATCAAGCCGGTAAAATAGCCGATCTTTTCGTGTACGAACAATAGTACCCGTCGGTGCGACATAAACAAACTTCGCTATTGGCGCTGGCCGAAGTAGAGAGTATGGCCTTGATCATCCTTGACGACGAATTCCTTAGTACCCCATGCTGTTTCGTGCGCGTCCTTAACAAGATGCACCCCGTTTTTCTTTAGCGTCTCCGCCGCGGCCACTACGTCGTCCGTTTCGAAATACAGATGAAAGTGCTCGCCGTGATCAACATAGTTGATACATGGGTCCTTTTCGTCAACAAGCTTAAGGTGAAAGACCTGGGCGCCCGCCCGAATGCCGGCGTAGAAGTCCTGATACTGGAAGTCTACCACTAGGCCGATCTTCTCCGTGTAAAAGCGAATTGAGTCGGTAAGATTGGTTGTTCTTAATTGGGTGATAACGCTCGAAACCCGCACCGCTGGCTCCTGTCTTCTGTCCCCGTCAGCATGCTCAAAGTGAACCCGAATGAGATTAGTACTCGTGCACCGATCCTCTTTTAAGTAATTACTTTTAATTCCTACGTAGACAAAGCGAATCGTTCCATGTATACTGTGCGCTTAGAGGAGCGAGCATGGCTTTACTCTTGCCGCGGCACGCGCGGATGGCGTCCATCCATT
>DASRSF010000037.1:0-3536 GCA_035656615.1 Vulcanimicrobiaceae bacterium
TGCATGGGTTCGTTTGATGCGCACGCCCGAAGCGGTACGGGTTTGGCTCGCCGGATTTCCCGACGTCGATACCGCGTCCGCCGCGGTCTCAGCAATCATCGGTGCCGGCATCGTCCCGACGGCGCTTGAAATGCTGGATCACCTCGCGCTTCAAGCCGTCGAAGCGGCCTTTCACGCGGGATATCCCACCGACGCACAAGCCGTGCTCCTGGTTGAAAGTGCCGGCTATGAAGACGATTTAGAAACGTACGAACACGAGATCGAACGTCTGGTTAAAAACGCCGGCGCACAATCATGGCGTTCCGCGCGAACGGATGCAGAGCGCGAAGCGCTATGGGCTGGGCGCAAAGGCGCGCTCGGCGCAACCGGGCGCCTCGCGCCCAACTATTATATTCAGGACGTCGTCGTGCCGCGCACGCGATTGCCGGCCGCGTTGGCCGCCGTCGAATCTGCGTGCAGCGCGCGTAACATTCAAGTCGCCAACGTATTCCATGCCGGCGACGGCAATCTTCATCCGTTGCTAATGTACGATCGCAGCGATCGCAGGCAAGTAGGAGCAGTGATCGATGCGGGAAATGAGATTCTCGCCGCCGCCGTGGATCTGGGCGGAACCATTAGCGGCGAACACGGCATCGGCTACGAAAAGCGGGGCACGCTTACGCGGATCTTCTCCACCGCGGATCTCGCGACGATGGCACGCGTGCGCGAGGTTTTTAATCCGAAAGGCATGCTGAATCCGGAAAAGATTTTTCCCGCCGGCGTTTCATGTGCGGAGGTGGGATGATTGCCGACCGGATAGCTCCCGCGAGCGTCGAGGAACTTTCCTCGACGCTTTCACGGTGCAATCGTGAAGGCCTGGTCGCCTGCATCACCGGCGGGAATACGCTTGCGGGGATGGGCCAACCACCCAGGCAAGTCGATGTGCACGTCTCCACGTTACGCATGCAAGGCATGATCGCGCACGAGTTTGCGGATCTTACGTGCGCGGTTCGAGCCGGCACGACGCTCACCGCCTTCTCGGATCAATTGGCGCAGAAGGCGCAGTTCGTTCCACTTGATGCGCCGCTTGCCGGCAAAGCAACGGTTGGAGGCTCGATAGCGGCGGGGTGGCCCAGTCCGCGCCGCCACCTGTATGGACGGTCGCGCGACTTTGTGATCGGCTCGCAAGTCGTGCTCGCCGACGGAACCATAGCGCATGCAGGCGGCATGGTCGTAAAGAACGTCAGCGGTTACGACATGAGCAAATTGTACACCGGATCGTTTGGAACGCTCGCCGTAATCGCGCGACTCAATTTCAAAGCGTTGCCGGTGCCGGCCGCGCGCCGGGCGCTCATCGCAAAGCTTCCGCAGGGTTCCCGCGGCCGCGTTGCGGAGCTTATTCCACAGCTGCCCGTTATGCCGGCTGCGGCATGTTGCGTCGAAGGGTTTCGCAAAGCGATCGACGGTGAGGACGGCATCGATGGACGAATCTTTCTGCTGCTCGAAGGGTCGCGCCACATTATCGATCGCGCCACGCGCGAGATTCGCTCTGCGCTCGGCCGTGCCGGCGTTCCCGATACCCTTATCGTCGACGCCGGCGCAGAAAAGGCATTCGAACGCGTTCTGGACGCGCAGATCGCTATTGTAGGCGAACGATCTGTGACGTACCGCTCGAGCGGCTCGGCGCAGAACGTCGAATCGCGGGCGGCGGCATTGCGTGACGCCGCAAACGGCTGCTCGTTATTTACCGACGTTTTGTTCGACGTTCTGAACGGTGAGGTTTATTTGCGCGTAAGCGAGCGAGACAGCCGCGCATTCGCGGAAAAAATCGAAGCCGCCGATGAGGGGATTACCGCAATCGATCCGGGCCGGGTGATCGTCGCGGGCGATGCACCGATACGCAAGACGCTCCAGGGCTGGGGTGCGGCACCCGCTGCGATTGAAAAAATGCGCGCGGTTAAGCAACGGTTCGACCCCAACGGAACGCTCAATCCCGGGCGCTTCGTCGGCGGAATTTAGCGGATAACGCACGAGCCGGTGCTGGAGGACGAAATCCGGTGGGCCGTGACGCGCGTGCTCCTGGGACGCGACCGTTTCGGCTTTCTTCTGGCCGGCGGTCTGGATGGAGCGCTTGATTTGCGGCGCTTCCTTGTGCACGTCGTACCGCTTGCGCGTACCGCCATCGCGCAAATTGTTCGTCTAGCGGAGCGTATTCCCGACGATGAACTGCGCGCTCAGGCCCTCACAAGCTTGCGCAGCAAGGCCTACCATATCGCCGGAGCCGGGATTTTGGCGACCTTCCTTCCACCGATGGCGCGGGAGCACTACATCGAAATCGTTGCTCCGCTGGAAGCGATCTACGACTTCCTGGATTCTTTGTGCGATCGCCACCCCGATACGCCGGTGCGGGCCTTTCGCGCGTTGCACGAAGCGCTCGCCGACGCGCTGGATCCCGGCCGCGCGCTCCATCCATATTACGAATACGGGCCCTGCGGAGACGACGGCGATTATTTGGTCGCACTCGTGCGCCGCGTGCGAGCAGCGTTGCTGCGACTGGGTGATTACGAGCTTCTGCTTCCGCATTTTCGAACCGCCGCTCTTCTGTACGCCGACACCCAAACGTTTAAACATTTGCCCGAAGAAGAACGGCAGGCGGCCTGTATCGCGTGGTTCAACGAAAAAGGCGGGCGCTACCGGGACCTTTCGTGGTGGGAATTCGGAGCGGCATGCGGCTCGCAATTTCACGTATATGCTCCGTTGTACGCTGCGTTTTGTAGCGAATTCGATCAGATCGGTAAGGCGTATGAGGCGTACTTCCCAGCGCTGGCGGCGCTGCACGTTCTGCTCGATTCATTCATCGATCAAGCCGAAGACGCGGCTCACGGCGAACTGAACTGGGTCACCTGTTACGCTTCGAATGCACAATTTATCGAGCGCGTTCGCGAGCTCGCCGGCCAAGCTCGCGAACGCTTTTCCGATTTGCGGATGCCGCGCGCACATGTGTTTACGCTGCGCACGATGTCGCTATTTTACCTGACGCACCCGAAGATCGAGCCGCAAGGTCTGGACCGGCAGGCGCGCACGCTATTACGCGCGCTCAGTTGACGCCGGCGGCGATCATTTCGCTTCGCGAACCTGCGCTCCACGAAACGGGGCTCGCGTGCAGGAACGACTTTACAAAATGGTCCTCATGCTGGGCCATCAGCTTGTAATACCGCGGCGCATCCTCCAGCGTTCCGCGGTGCGTGATAATGAACGACGGATCGATCTCTCCCCGGCGAATACGATCCAGCAGCGGCCGCATGTACCGGTGCATGTGCGTCTGGCCGGTGCGTAACTGCAAGCCTTTTTCGAAAATCGTCCCCATCGGCATTTTGTCGACGAACCCGCCGTAAACGCCCGGAACCGACACCGTGCCGCCTTTACCGCACGCCTGCACCGCCAGGCGCAAGACGTGCGCGCGATCCAGTTCCAAGCGCACTGCCTGTTTGGCTTTGTCTGCAAGGGCGTCGGGCGTTCTGCCGTGCGCCTCCATTCCCACGCAATCGATGCATGAA
>DASRSF010000038.1:0-3657 GCA_035656615.1 Vulcanimicrobiaceae bacterium
GAAAACCCATGGCGGCGAACAGCATCTGCGCGCCGGTTGCGCGAATCGTTTGCGCGACCTGCGATGATTCTGCCGGAGAAAAATATCCGTCGTGCGTTCCGGCGACACGCAATCCGGGGTAGCGTCGACGCAACACCGCAGCGGCCTCTTCGGCGACACCGGGAGCTCCGCCTAACAAATACACGCTCAGCCCTTCTTCCGCCGCTCCTTTGCACAGGCGCTCCAGCAATTCAACGCCCGTAACGCGGTCGCGCAACACCGCACCGCGACCGCGCGCTACGGCAAGTAATCCCACGGTATCGCATAGTGAAAGCGCGCATCCGTTGACGACCGCGCGGTAACGTGCATCGCGCTGCGCGTACACGACCATTTCGGTTCCCAGCGTAACGATCTGCGCACCGCGTTTCTCCCGGGCATAGTGCAAAATCGCTTCGGCGGCTGCTTGCGCGTCGAACATGTCCAGGCGGCATCCCAGGATTTCAACCGATCTCATGCGTCGATCATGTACGAACGCGTTCGCGGTACGGCGCCAGCAGCGGCCGCAACTTCCGCGCGAGATCATCGGGCATCGCATCGAGCGGCAGTCGGCATTCGCCGGCTGCAAAACCCAATTCGCGCATCGCCCACTTCACCGCGATTGGATTGGTGGTTGCAAACAAACCACGAATCAGCGGCAAGAGCGCGACGTGCATGCCGGCGGCTTGCGCCACCTGGCCCCCGCGAAACGATTGCACCATTTGCGCGTAATGCGCTGAGCACAAGTGCGAGGCTACGCCGACAACGCCGTCCGCGCCGATTGAAAGCGCCGGCAAAAATAGATGGTCGTCGCCCGCATATACCGCAAACCCCGGTGCTCGCGACTCCAGGATTGTTCCAATCTGCATGAGATCGCCGCTCGACTCTTTGACGCCGGCAATGTTTTCGTGACGGCGCGCCAGTTCCAGAAGCGTCTCCGGCAGCATATTTACGCCGGTGCGCCCCGGAATATTGTAAACGACGACCGGAAGATCGGTCGCCTGCGCAATCGCACCGAAGTGCGCGAGCATGCCGCGCTGCGTCGGCTTGTTATAGTATGGAACGACCGCTAAAATTGCATCCGCGCCGGCCTCCTGCGCTTGCACGACGGCGTCAACGGAGTCGCGCGTGTCATTCGTCCCGGCGTTTGCCCAAACTACAGCGCGAGGTCCGAGCGCTTCTTTCACCACGTTGATGAGCGCAGTGCGCTCTTGCGCGCTCAGCGTTTGGCCTTCACCCGTGGAACCCGCAATCACCAAACCGTCCGTGTCACGGTCTACCAGCCATCGGGCAAGGCGCGCCGCTTCCGCGTAATTGACCTCACCGCGCTCGTCGAACGGCGTAATCATCGCCGTGACGATGGTGCCCAACGGACTCATGCCTCCGCCCTCTCTTCCAGGTGAAATTCGTCATGCACGGCTTGCTCCGCGCGCTGCGCGTCGGCCGAGGGAACCAGCACCGAGACGGTAATGTTGCTGTCGGTGCAATGGATGATCTCGACGTTTTCGCCCGAGAGCGCCCGGACGATCTGATGGACGACTCCGGGCGTGTAGCGCATCGCGGCGCCGACGACGGAGAGCTTCGAACACCCTTCGCGCACGCGAACCGCTAGATTCAGATCGCCGAGCAGCTGCCGGATTTCAGCACCGCGATCGCCTTCGACGACGAACATGACGCCGGCCTGATTGATCGTCACCTGGTCGATGGAAATCCCGGCGCCCGCGATGCGCGCAAACATCTGCAGCTCGACCTGCATACGCCGTTGCTGATCTTCCACGTCGCCCCGAATCACGCGAATCCAGGTGACGCGTCCGGATGCAGTGACCCCCGTGACCGGCTTCTCATGCTCGACATGCTCGTCGACCACCGTGCCGTTGCCGGTTCGCAGCGCTTTGATCGCGTACGGCATATTTGCGCGCTGCGCGAAATCGGCCGCTTTGTGATGCATGACCTTTGCGCCGTGCTCGGCCAGTTCAGTCATCTCTTCCAGACTCGCGCGGGCAATCGTGTGCGCGCCGGTTATGCGGCGCGGATCGCCCGTCATCGCGCCGCTGACGTCCGTGTAGATATCCACGCGTTCGGCATCGAGTGCGTGCCCGATCGCGATTGCCGTCAAATCGGTGCCGCCGCGCCCCAGCGTGGTCACGTCTGCGTCCTCGGTGATGCCTTGAAAACCGGCGATGACCGGAACGGCACCGCTATCGAGCGCTGCACGAACGCGCTGCGGCTCAACTCGAAGAATCTTGGCGTCGCCGTGGCGCGCTGTGGTAACGATACCGGCTTGCGCACCACTGAACGCGACTGCGGGCATGCCGTTTGCCGTTAGGGCCTGCGTGAAAACCGCGGCGGAAATCATCTCGCCGCACGCCAGCAGCATATCGGCAGTACGGGGGTCGGCTGCTTCACCGATCGCGTTTAGCAGTGAATCGGTTGCGTACGGTTCCGGCGCGCGCCCCATTGCCGAAACGACCGCCACCACGGCGAAGCCTGCTTCGCGTTCATTGCGCACGCGGCTCACCGCAATTTCCCGAAGCTCCGGGGTTGCCAGCGACGTGCCGCCAAACTTTAGCACCACGACGTTCATGTGATTACGCCGCGTTGGAGCAAGAGCTCGAGGATCTGCACGCCGTTGGTCGCAGCACCCTTTCGCAATTGATCGCCGACGACCCACATTTGAAAGTGCGAGCCTTGCAAACCATCCTCGCACATTCGCAGACGCGCTACGTGCACTTCGTCGGTACCCTCCACCTCGCGAGGCGTCACCTCGCCTTGTGCATGGAATACTACCCCCGAAGCTTTTCCAAGCGCATCGGACAGCTTCTCCACCGACGTGGGGCGCAGCGTTTCGAAGAATACGGCTTCGGAATGAGCGGTGCGGACCGGCACACGCACTGCGGTAGCAAAGATGTTCAGATCGGGCAGTTCTAGGACTTTACGCGTCTCTTGTGCGATCTTCATTTCTTCACCGGTGTAGCCGCTTGCATCCCACTGGCCGATGTGCGGAATGACATTGCCAACGACGTTTCCTTCGCCGCGATCAAATGCTTCGAGCGCTGCGCGTCCCGCACCGCTCACCGATTGATACGTCGCAACGTACACCGCGTGCAATCCCGCCGCATCTCGCACCGGCGCAAGCGCCATGCAAAGGATGATTGCCGTGCAGTTTCCCACGGGAAACAGCCGGTGCTCCGGGCGGACGGCATGCGCATTCACCTCCGGAACAACCAGCGGCACGCCCTCGCGCATCCGAAACGTTGAACTATTGTCGATCACGATACCGCCGCGCGCAAGAACCGGCGGCGCGTACCGTTCGCTGGCATCCTCTGATCCGGCAAAAAACACGGCGTCGTAAGCGCGCAATGCTTCCTCGGTCGTTTCACGGACGTCTTCGCGCGCCCGTGAAGCAAACTTCGTGACCGTTTCTGCGGGAACGCCCCGTTCGCGCAGGACGCGCATAATCGTTTCCCCGACCACACCGGTAGCACCGACGACGGCGATTCTCATGGGTTTGCGCTCGAACCGGTCTGCAAGAGTGCATCAAGGCCGATCTGCAGGCCTTTTACCATATGAGCGTTGCGAATCGCCAAGAGAATGCCCGCCGCGAACGACTGCTCGGAAAATGAATCATGCCTGATGGTAAAC
>DASRSF010000039.1:0-3901 GCA_035656615.1 Vulcanimicrobiaceae bacterium
AACGTCGCGCACGCTCAGCAGCGGTTTCCCGGTACTCACCACCAGCGCGACTTTGGCGCCGCGGGAAACTTGCGTATCGGGCGGCGGATCCTGACTGATAATGCGGTTCTGCGCGATTTGATCGCTTGGGGCGCGCGTAACGGAATAGGTCAACCCGGCATTGATCAACGCTTGCTGTGCTTGAACGTCCGTCATGCCCACGTAATTGTCGATGGCGATCTTTGGCACCGTAGCCGCCGGACGTGTCGCAAAGTATCCGGCCGCGGCCGCGATGACGAGCGCCAACAGCAAAAGAATCGTGAACGGTCCGAAAGAGCTGCGTTTGGGTTCATCTTCACTAACCGCGAGGGCGCGATCGGGACGGCGTGATGGGCGTGGAGGCGGCTGGGGCACGACGCGGACCGGCTGCGTAGCCGAATCGTCTTGAAACGCGTACGTCGAAGGATTTGGCCGTTCGCGCGCCTCGCGAAGCGCAGATGCGACCTCACTAGCCGATTGGAACCGGTTATCCGGTTGTTTTTGCAGCAGACGGTTGACGATTAATGCGAGCGCCGGACTTACTCCTCCGGCGGCCGGATCGATCGCCGGAACCGGATCGGATACGTGCTTGAGCGCCACGGCTACGGGCGACTCGCCGGTATACGGAAGGGTCCCGGTCAACATTTGGTACAGCACGACGCCAACGCTGTAGAGGTCCGAGGTCTCGTGCAGTTCGAGACCTTGCGCTTGTTCCGGCGAGAGATAATACACGCTGCCCATCACTAAACCCGGCCGCGTCATCGCCATGGTTTGTTGCGACATGGCTCGAGCGATACCAAAGTCCGATAATTTGACGACATCGTCCGCAGTAATGAGAATATTTGCCGGCTTGATATCACGGTGCAACAGTCCCTGACGGTGCGCGTATGCCAGTCCATTGCAGATCTGTGCCGCGTAATCAATCGCCACAGGTTCGGGAAGCTTGCCGTCCGCAGCCAACATCTCGGCCAGGGAGGGACCATCGACCAGTTCCATCACGATGTAGTACGTATCGCCTTCACGTCCGACGTCGTACGTATTGACGATATTCGGATGCGAGAGGCGCGCTGCCGATTCTGCTTCCTGGTAAAAACGGCGCACGAATTCCGCATCGGAGGCGTACTGTTCGCGCAAGACTTTAACCGCGACGCGGCGGCGTAACAGGGTGTCGGTCCCGCAAAATACGGTTGCCATCCCTCCCTCGCCGAGTTTGTTGTCCAATCGATAGCGGTTATTGAATAGGTGCTGTTCGCCAATCATAACAGGCGCCTACGTTCCCCCGGACGCCGCAGTGTTCGTCAATTTCAGTGCAACCTCTAAAACCTCTCGTGCGGCCGGTGCTGCCGCCTGCGCGCCGTAACCGGAATTTTCCAAGACGATCGCCACCACGATTCGAGGATTCTGCGCCGGCGCAAAACACACGAACCACGAGTGCGGCGCGCCGGACGGATTCGTTGCGGTGCCGGTTTTCCCGGCCACCGCTACACCGGGCAACGCCGCAGGCCTACCCGTTCCGCGCTGCACAACCGCAATCATCATGTTCTTCACATTCGTTGACGTATCCGCCGTTATCGGCGCCGCGAGCTCTCCGGGCTCGTACGTACTGGTAACGGTGCCCGGGGCGCGAACCTCGCGCACAATGTACGGGCGGGGTTCAACGCCGTTGCCCGCTATTGTTGAAGTGACAAGTGCCATACGAAGCGGCGTCACGAGCAGGGCGCCTTGTCCGAAACCCATCTGCGCCAATTCTCCCGGCGTGACCGTCGATTCCGAGGGAACCCTATCGGTCGAGACCGGCAGCTGGAACTCTACCCCCTCCCCGATTCCCCACCGGGCAACGTACCGGTAGAACGTCGCCGTGCCCATTTTCAGCGCGATCTGACCGAAATCAACGTTACTCGACAGAGCGAATGCGCCGGTGAGATCTTGCGTCCCGGTGGCCTCGCCTTCATCGTCGTGCAACGTAAAATTCCCAATCGTGTAATATCCCGGGTCATAAAACGTCGAATTCATGCTGACCGCACCGCTGTCCAAAGCCGCGGACGCGGTGACGATTTTGAATGTCGATCCCGGCGGATAGAGCCCGTCCAACGCGCGGTCGAGCAGCGGGCTGGACGAATCGCTGCGCAGCGAAGGAAAAGTCGCGCTCAAAACGTTCGGATCGAACCCCGGCACGCTCGCAAGCGCGAGAACTTCGCCCGAACGCGGATCCATCACAACGCCTGCGCCTCTGGCATACCGCGAGAGCACGTTGTATAACGTTGTTTCGATCGCAGGCCGGATGGTCGTCACGAGGTCCGCGCCTCGCGAAATCTCCGATTTACCGTGAAGGGCAAGTACAATCTCACCGAGCTGTGCGCCGATATCGCCCGTGCTTGCGGCCGGCGTCAAGGCACGATCGTACGCGTCTTCCAACCCGGAAGTTCCGTATTGCCGGGAGACGTATCCGACCGTATGCGAAAGCGCCGGTCCAAGCGGATAGAACCGCTTACCGTTGATCGTTTCGGCCAGCACCGTACCGTCGGAGGCCAATATGCGCCCGCGACCCGCGGCCAGCAACGCGTGCCGCGGATTGTACGGGTTCGCGGCGATCACCGGAGCTTGTACTATCTGAACGTAGGCCTGGCGAACCGCCAGCATGGCGAACAGAATGGTGAATAATGTGCCCAGGCGCCAGACCGTGCGGTTATTCACGTTCGCGTAAAACCGTCATACCGGACGGCGTGCGCACGACCATGTACGCGTGATTCGGCAGTTCGCGAATCACCGCGTTAACGAGCTCGAGGGCGGCGCCGTCGATGGCTGCCGAAATGGCCAGAACAATTTCCGCGCCGGCTTCGCAGAGTAGGGGATCGGCGATGTATGCCGCGCTTGGCGCGGCAGAAAGGTCTTGCGAGCGGTATTCGCCGCTGTGCCAGGGACCGCGTTTACCAAAGACTTGGCGGTGAAAATCCCACGCGCACAGCTGCCGTTCTTTCCAAACGAATTCGCCCCACACGCATAGGCGGCGGCAAGACGCGCATTGCACTAGGCGCGCCGGCGGTTGCGCGAGCGCCAGGGAAATCTCTTCGGGTACGTCTTCAAGGTTGAGCACGGCCGAGTCGTCCAAACGAACCGGCGGCTCTACGTGCCAATCGATTCGGGCAAGCAACTCGATATCGTGCGCCGGTGCGAGAAAAGCTCGCTCGTCGTCCGGGGAAAACGTTGCATCGATCCAATCGAGCAAACCCTCAAACGGGACGGAGATCGTTTGCCTAAGGTCGCCGCAAACCGCACCTGCGGGCGTATGAGCGACGGGAACCAAAAACACCGTAACGTTCGGGCTTTCCGTATGCAAGCTGCTGACGAAGGCCAGCGTGCTGGCGTTTCCGCCCAACACGAAAGCACGCGCCGCACCTAGGTCCTCGCCTGGGCGCACCGGTACTCTTGCAGACTCCGCGGCGGGCCGGCCTCTACCTCGAGGGCTTCCGCCAGCGCGCGCGCCGTGTCGAGGCTGGTTAAACACGCGATATTGGCTTCGACTGCGGCGCGCCGAATCTTGTAATTGTCCGACAGCTGCCGTGGAGCGTGCGCGTCGTTGATGACCAGATCCACGCCGCGTTGGTGGATAAGATCGAGTACGTGCGGCGAGCCGTCGCCGATTTTATTGACGACGTCGCACCGAATGCCCGCTGCCTGCAGAAATTCGCGCGTTCCCGGCGTAGCGATGATCCGGTGGCCCAGTTCCAGATAACGGCGCAAAATCGGAATCGATTCTTCCTTCTCTTCGTCGGCGATCGATACCAATATGCGCCCTCCTTGCCTTGGGAGCCGGATGCCCGCTCCCAGGAAACCTTTGCGCAGCGCTCCGCCGAATGTCGTGTCGATGCCAAGCACCTCGCCG